>JAQBOP010000400.1 GCA_028287975.1 Mucilaginibacter sp.
GAAATTAAAACAAAAATATTTGATCCTTTTTATACCACTAAAGAGGTTGGAAAGGGTACAGGCCTTGGCCTGGATGTGGTGATGCGGATTGTTAAGCAACACAAGGGAAATATAAAAGTAGATTCAGTACCGGGAAAGACTACTTTTACTGTTGAGTTCCCTATTAACGGTTAATAAATTAAGAGGATTTTAAATGAAAAATTTGCCTATTATATTTTGTATTGATGATGACGACCAGGTATTAAGAGCGGTAACACGCGACCTGAAACGTAAATATCGCGACAACTACAAAATATTGAGCACAACCATAGTAAGTGAGGGATTAGAGAGTTTGTTAGAACTGAAAAACAAGGGGGAGAGCGTAGCCATATTTATTTCTGACCAGCGGATGCCTGAAATGGACGGTGTAAGTTTTTTAGAAAAGGCAATGGAGTTTTTTCCGGATGCAAAGCGTGTTTTGTTAACTGCCTATTCGGACAAAGACGCTGCTATAAAAGCCATAAACGCGGTTAAATTAGATTATTATCTGATCAAACCCTGGGACCCGCCGGAAGAAAAATTATTCCCGGTGATTGATGATCTGCTCGAGGATTGGCAGGTAGATTATTACCCGGTTTTTAAAGGGATCAAGGTGATAGGCTATCAATACTCTTTGCAGTCGCATGAAATAAAGGACTTTTTGGCAGGCAATCTTGTGCCTTACCAATGGCTGGATTTCCAAACTGATGCCGAAGGGCAAAAGTTATTGGAAGTAAACAACATTGATGTTAAACAATTGCCGGTAATATTTTTAGAAGATGGCAGTTACTTGATCCAACCAGGCATTACCGAAATTGCCAATAAGATAGGTTTAAACCCGCACGTAGAGCGCCAGGAGATCTATGATGTGATAATAATCGGTGCAGGCCCTGCGGGTTTGGCAGCGGGGGTTTACGGAGCATCAGAAGGGTTGAAAACACTTTTAATAGAACGCCGTGCACCGGGCGGGCAGGCCGGCACAAGCTCGCGCATTGAAAATTACCTTGGTTTTCCGACGGGGTTAAGCGGGGCTGAACTTTCACGCAGGGCCATGACGCAGGCGTCCCGGTTAGGCACAGAATTTATATCACCCCAAACCGTAAAATCCATAGAACAAATTGATGGCTATAAAAAGGTATTGCTTGAAGACGGCACGGCTATCAATACCCGTAGTGTTATTATTACTACGGGTGTTGACTATCGGAAGCTGGACACCAAAGGTGTAGATAACTTTACCGGTGCCGGTATTTATTACGGCGCTGCTATGACTGAAGCCACTGCTTGTAAAGGTAAAGAAGTATTTATAGTGGGTGGTGGGAATTCTGCCGGGCAGGCGGCAATGTACCTGTCTAAATTTGCTAAAAATGTATGGATCGTTATTCGTAAGGATGATCTGAGCCGAACCATGTCTGCCTATTTGATAGATCAGATCAGTGCGACGCCGAATATTCATATCTGCCCAAAAACAAAGATAGGCGAGGCCAAAGGATCGGACAAGCTGGAGCAACTTACCCTGGTAAACGTTGTTAATTGCGAAGAGGAAGTTAAACAAGCCGATGCGCTCTATATTTTTATCGGTGCCAAACCGTTTACAGACTGGATCGGCCTTGATATTTTAAAGGACGACAAGGGCTTTATTGAAACAGGCCGCGAACTTAAAAAATATAATGACTTTGAAAAGATCTGGAAACAAAAACGCGACCCTTATATACTTGAAACCTGTTGCCCGGGTGTTTTTGCTGCCGGCGACGTACGTGCCGGGGCTATGAACAGGGTCGCGTCTGCGGTAGGCGAAGGGTCAATGGCGATAAGTTTTGTGCATAAATACCTGGCAGAGGTTAAATAGAGTAAGGGTTAAAACTGTTAATTGTGGTCTAAATAAGCCGCCAGTACCGCCAACCTCATTTTATTCAGATCAACAGTTTCGGTATTTGACAGTAAGATCAGCGTAATATCTTTATCTATCAGATGGACCCAGTTAGATTCGTTTCCATAACCGCCACCTTGCCTTTCAGCAAAAAGTGTATTTGTTTTGCCAATTTTTTTCGGATAAACCCAAAACCCGAATGCTACATCACCCAATTTTGGATAAGAGGTAAGCATCAGATCGACAGTGGATTTTTTTAGGATTAAGTGATTAAATATGGCCTGGTCAAAAATTAACAGATCCTGTGCATCAGAATACATTGCGCCTGCGGAAAAGTGATTGTCGATATAATGATTTGTAGGCATGATTAAAGAGTCCACATTATTTCCCTTGTTGTAATAACCTTCATCCAGATCCGGTACTATATCTTCATGATGCAGGTAATTTGTATTATGCATCTTTAATGGGATCAAAATATTTTCTTGCAACACATCCTGAAAGGACTTTTTTGTTACTTTTTCTATTATCCGGCCTAAAATAATAAAGTCGCCGTTACTATAATTGAATTTAGTGCCCGGCGTATCTATCAGTTTCTCTGAACAATATCTGTTAATAAATGTGTCTACCGGCCAGAGATTTTGGTCATAGGCTTCGGGTATAAATTTGAGGTCCATTTCCTTTAAATATCGGCCACTGCTATAAGTGAGCAGGTTTCTTATGGTTACTTTATGAGCCGCCTCACCTTTATATTCCGGGTAATAAGCGGATATGGTTGAATCGAGGTTGATCTTGCCCTGCTCATATAACTGCATAATTAAAACTGCGGTAAATGTTTTTGTAACAGAGAAGATCTGGAACCTTGTTTTATTTGAGAATTTTATACCATAATGCCGGTTAGCTATGCCGGTATATTTTAAGTATTCTACCTTGCCCCTTTTTGCAATTAAAACCGCGCCATTAAAATTCCTGTCATGAATGCAAGAATCAATAACCTTATCAACTTTTATTTTTTGGGCATAACTAAAAATGCTTGCAAGCGTCAACAAAAAAGACAGGAAAAAAAGCTTCATATATAGATAAGATAGTGCTTAAAATTAATTAAATTTTATAACAATTGCATCCCGCTTGCTAAAGACGGGATAGACATCAAAACGAAAATTAAAATCTTTAAAAACAAATAAGCCAACCTAAATAGGCCGGCTTATTTGTTTCAGGATATCTTGAATATTATTGTTTTGATTTAAAAGCCTGTGCAATTGCTTTTTGAGCTAAAGGCTCCATTACTTTGTAACCGTCAAGCGTTGGGTGTACACCATCTTTTGACAGGTTTTTTGGCAAACCCCTGTTCTCATCAACCATAGCGGTAAAATAATCCAGGTAAACAAAATTGTTTTTGGCAGCAAAGGCTTTGAGCATATCGTTTAAAGCTTTCACTTTATCTTTCGGGTCGATACTTGGCTTCCATGGGAACGCAGCGGCAGGCAAAACAGATGCCAAAACTACCTTGATGCGGTTAGCCCTGGCTAATTCGGCCATCGACATGATGTTACCCATTACATCTTCCAGTTTTGACGGGCCGTTATTTTCGGCTATGTCATTAATGCCGGCTAATATCACTACCGCATCTGGTTTTATATTGATCACATCCTCGCGGAACCGTACCAGCATCTGCCCGGTTGTTTGGCCGCTTATACCTCGATCAATATAATTGTTGCTTTTAAAAAATGTTGAATCATTATTGATCCAGAAATCAGTGATAGAATCGCCCATATATACCACGGTTTTTTTGCCGTTGACTGGTGATATTTGACTATTTGCGTGCTCATAACGTTTAATGTTAGGCCAGTCTTGCGCCGCAGCAGATGCCGCGATAAACAAGAAAAAAAGTAAAATCAGGTTATTTTTCATCCCGCCAATTTAAAAAATAATTTTCGACAAATGCAAAGTGTTATTGGTCGGTATTTATGTGATAAGACTATCTAAAGATTAATTATATATACATATATTAGCAAGGCAATTTGCTGTAAAATAGGCGATTGGTACATATTTTACACCTTATGACAGATATAAAAATAAATCCTGCAAACAGTAAAATTACTGTTGGAATAGAAGCGAAGTCATTGATTGTTATTAGTTTTTCTATAACTGTGTATAAACAAGATGGTGATACCATTGACGATCATTTTACAGGCGATACAAGTCTTAACAATCCAAGCCTTGTAACATTGCCCCATGACGCTACTTACTATATAGATTTTTATTTAGGTTTCACTCTAAAATTTATGGACCCTGCTGCGGATGGCACAAGTCAATATACAATCGATCTGTTCTTAAGTCAGCAGGATGTGAAGATAGACCCTGTTATTACGTTGACAGGTACATTAAAACCAGGCGAAAATTCACTGCAGGCAATCTATCATATCCAATAACACCATGAAAAGATCTTATTTGTTCGTACTGCTTATTGCTTTTATATCGGTTAAGGTACAGGCACAGGATAGCACAAAATTTAAGGCAGGCTGGGGTAATTTGGATTATTCAATCCCGGAGTCGCCGGCATTTAAAATTTTAGGAACCGATCCCGATAATACATTAAAGCCATCATCTGTACGAAGTGTTGCTTTAAGCATTGGGAATTATTTCGTGACCAATGGCGCGGCTATTCCAAAAAGCCTGGCGGTCGAAATATCTCCGCTATTATTGAACGGCAACGCCAGCCTGAACGATTATAATAAAAATAAATTTTTATACCGGGCACGGTTATCTTTTGGTACTTCAATGGGCGATAAGGGAAGTTATTCGACCGCAGAAGGTATCCGCTTTACTATAGTTGATAAAACCGACTTGCGTGCCAACATAGCCTATTTAAAGGATATACTTGCAAGCCTTGGTGCTGCAGTGAATGCCGAAGACAAAGCCATTCCGGCTTATATCAAACAAAATAAGCTAAATATATCGCAAATAGCTTTCAGGGAACAATTAACTAAAGATACCGTACTATACAATAAGTTACTTGCCTTTGAAACCCAGTTTATCCCGGACGATATTGTAAAACCTGCTGACATGGAAAAGCTGCGCAACAAGTATCGCGAAGCACTCTGGAATGCACCTATATGGGAAGTTGGATTAGCTACCTTACAAACTTCGAAAGATTCATTACTAAAGAATTTAAAAACCTCGCAAGTTGGCTTATGGACAAGTGCCGGCTTGCCGGTTGGCAAAAAAGGCCAGGTATTAATTGGCGTAAGGTTTGCAATGGCCGATAGCGCAGGATGGCAAAAAAAGTATTCGGCGGGAGCGCGATATTATTATGGAGCCAACGCAATAAAGGGGTTTGCACAGGTGCAGTTTGACCATAGAAACAATGCAAACAGCACAACCGCGTCAGTGGGCTGTGATTTCAATATCGCAAATGGTATCTGGGGACAGGCTGTCTTTAACTTTGTTGATTTGAATGGCACCATAAGTTATCAGCCCGGTTTTAATATAGGCTTTGGTACCGGCGAAAAAAAGCATAGTTGATAACGT
>JAQBOP010000016.1 GCA_028287975.1 Mucilaginibacter sp.
ATTTACAATTCTGGAACAACAAGACTAAGGTAACCCGCCTGACTATACCTACTTCTATCGTTGGTGGTGGATTCAGTATATACGGCCGTAATGAGTTAAAATTAGGATCGTCACCAAGCGCGTGGTACGGATCACCAAATACAGTTGTAAATGGTGTTATTACGCCCACACAGTACGAAGATGCGCAGCCTATATACCAGGCATCATGGTCTAATACTTTTACGTTTTACAAAAACTTTGAGTTTTCTTTCTTACTGCACAGAAGCTATGGCAACTATAACTCCAATCTAACTCAAAAGCAAAAGGATTTGGGAGGCACCTCGCCTGACTGGAGTAATGAAGATAACTTAAATGGGACTGTAGGTGTACCTAACGGAGTAGCACGCAACCCGAGTAACCCAAATGTAACAGCAAGGCAGTTTATTCAGGATGCCAGTTACTTCCGCTTACGTGAAGTTGGGCTATATTATAACGTTCCAAAAACTTTTCTTTCTACCCATTATAATAATACCGTCAAAAGCGTAAAGATAGGTGCATCTGCTACTAACCTGTTTACCATTACAAAATATGAGGGATATGATCCGGAGGTATCAAACTATGGCAATCAATCAGTTGGTGCAAGTGTTGACAATACACCCTTCCCGAGCAGCAAAAGAATATTTATGCACATATCAGTGGGTTTTTAAACTTAATTCTTAAAACTTAAAAACATGAAATACTTTAAAATAAAGCCATATATTTTACTAATCGGGGTTATGTTCATGCTTCCTGCGTGCAGCGTATTCCAGACAAAAGAAGCGGTTGACCCCAATTTACCATCACAAGCATCAGTATTAACCAATGCAACAGCGGTACAGCTTAACGAGTTGGGCATTGGCCTGCAGTCTTCAATGCGAAACGGCATGTTTAGCTTTAGGGTAACAACCGGCTCAATTGGCCGGGAAGCCTATGATCTGAGTTCAGTTGAGACAACCTATACAACCGAGCTTTTAGGTACTACAAACGGCGGACTTAGTGCAACAACCGGTTTTAATGCCTCTTACGATAATTTTTCGGCAACCCGCAGAGATGCTGCACTTTTTATGAACGCAGCTAATGCAAGCAGCGCCCTTAATGAAACACAAAGAAACAGTATCAGGGGATTTTGTAACACTATCGAGGCATGGGCCATGCTTTTTAATTTAGAAATGCAATACCAAAATGGTATACGCATCAGCTTTACCGATCTGAACTCGCCAGGAGATATGCTAAAACCCGGACCTTTTGTATCATACACCGCAGCATTAATGGAAATTAAACGGCTACTGGATCTTGGGGCCGCCCAGTTAACAGCGGCGGGCACTACTTTCGCCTTCCCCATGACCACAGGCTGGGCAGGCTTCTCAACCCCAACTACTTTTGCCACATTTAACCGGGGTATAGCCGCCGAAGTGGCCATGTATCAAAGTGACTGGAACGGCGTATTAACTGCATTGAACGCAGCGGCACCTTTTTTCAACTTAACCGGATCATTGAGTACAGGGCCGGTGTTTACTTTCTCAACTACATCGGGCGATATTACAAACCCTATGTATCAGCTAAAAAATACAACAACGGCCCCCCTTGTAGCGCAAAATCTTTTCATTTCAGAAGCTGAGCCCGGTGATACAAGGGTAACATCTAAAGTGGCGCTCAGAACTACCCCGCGTCCATACAATGGCCTTATAGGGAATTATGATGTTTTTATGTACCCTGTCAATATTTCACCCATATCCATCATGCGCAATGAAGAACTGGTGCTGATGTATGCCGAGGCAGAAATTCAACTCAACCAGTTAGCAACTGGTGCCGCCGCGTTGGATATAGTTAGGGTTGCATCGGGGTTGCAGCCTTTAGCAACTGCAAAACCGGCAGTATTAGGTAACCAGGCCGCATTGATAACAGAAATGCTTAATCAGCGCCGGTACTCTTTATTTTTTGAAGGCCATCGCTGGTTTGATATGCGTAGGTATAACCTGCTAAATACTTTGCCAAATGATCTGCCCAATGCAAAAGTTTACGTACAGATGATCCGGCCGTTTGGCGAAGTACAATGGGACCTTAAACATCCTCAATAGCTAATTTATTAATATAAAAAAAATGAAAAACAAACTATTGTTAATAGCAATGCTGTTTATAGTTGGCGGCTTGTCAAATGTTAGTGCCCAGCATAAGGCCGTTGCAGGCAAGGTAACTTCGTTTGAGTTATCTTTCGCACCGGGTATCAGCAAAGAACCTATTACGGGCCGTATGTTCCTGGTGGTATCATACAGTGATACCATAGAACCGCGTTTGCAGGTTGGCCGTTATGGCACCCAGTTTTTTGGTGTCGACGTTACAAAACTACAGCCATCGCAACCGGTAACTATTGATGCATCAACATTGGGTTATCCTATCAATAAAATGAAAGATATCCCTTCGGGTGATTATTATGTTCAGGCCGTATTAAGCAAATACACTGAATTTAAACGCTCAGATGGCCATACGCTGTGGATGCACATGGATCAATGGGAAGGCCAGAAATGGGAGACCTCGCCGGGTAACATTTATGGCAAGGTGATGAAAATATCTATCAATAAAACAGCAGGCCAGGTAATAAAATTAACGGCCGACCAGCTCATTCCGCCTATACCAGCCCTGCCTGATACCAAATGGGTGAAACATATTAAAATACGGAGCGATATATTAACAAAGTTTTGGGGGCACCCTATTTATATAGGGGCCACCATACTTTTGCCTAAAGGATATGAGGAGCACCGTGAAAAATATTACCCAACGGTATACGAACAGGGACATTTTTCAACAGCCCCGCCCTTCAGATTTGCTGAAAGCCCCGGCAATGCATTTTATAAAGACTGGACATCCGATGGCTTCCCTGAGTTTATTGCCATAACGCTGCAGCATCCTTCGCCTTATTTTGATGATTCGTACGCGGTAAACACTCCAAACAATGGCCCTTACGGCGATGCGATACACAAGGAATTGATACCGGAAATTGAAAAGAAAATCCGCTGCATCAAGGAAGGCTGGGCGCGTTTGCTAACCGGCGGTTCAACCGGCGGATGGGAATCATTC
>JAQBOP010000036.1 GCA_028287975.1 Mucilaginibacter sp.
CAGTTTTCGCTCTTTTTTGTGGTGGATTCGGATCTTTACATTCCATGTCCCATCCAATTTTTTGTGGTGTTCATAAACCACCGCGCTTACAGTAGCCATAATTTCGGGCTGTTAGCACAGAAAAAACGTCACAAAAAGTGACTTTTCCTCCGTGAAGTTCAACAGAAAATTATGTAAACCCTGACTAAAACGGTGATTACCCTGTCAAGTGCGGCGGCTCTAAAAACCGCCTTAACGGTATAAAAAAAGCCGATTTTCTTGCGAGAATCGGCTTTCTTATACTTAGTGCGCCCACCTGGGCTCGAACCAGGGACCAAAAGATTATGAGTCTTCTACTCTAACCAACTGAGCTATAGGCGCGCAGAAATTTTATTAAATTTCAGGTTGCAATGTTACAACTTTGCCTTCAATTTACAAAGTCTATTTTATTAAAAATAGTATATTTTTGATGACGGCTCATTTAAGCCTAACTTTTGCTAATTATGAATAAGCTATCACAAAATCGCCGCCAGGCTCTGCAAACCCTGGGCTTAAGCGCCGGCGCCGCATTGTTAAACAAACCTGCATCAGCTATGACTGCTCCAAAAAAGACCGGGCCTGCATTTAAATACTCATTGAATATGAGTACCATACGCGGACAAAAACTGGGTTTTATCAAAGAGATCCAGGTTGCGGCAAGGGCCGGGTTTACTTCCGTAGAGATCTGGCTGGATACTTTTAAAGTATTTCTGCAAAACGGCGGTTCAACATTGGAAGCAAAGCAGATAATTGACAGCTTAGGCGTAAAAGTTGAAAATGCTATAGGCTTTGCCCAATGGATAGTCGACGATGACACTACCCGTAAGGAGGCATTAGAGCAGCTTTATCGCGAAATGGATTTATTGGCCAAAATCGGCTGTACACGTATTGCTGCCCCGCCATCGGGCGCCACCGGGCTGCCGCTGATTGACCTGAATGTAATTACTGACCGTTATCGCGCCATCCTGGAGCTGGGCGATAAAACCGGCGTTACTCCAATGGTTGAAATGTGGGGATCGTCAAACAACTTAAAAAAGATAAGCCAGGTGTTGTATGTGGCTACCGAAAGCGGGCATAAAAATGCATTGGTACTTTTAGATGCCTTTCATATTTATAAAGGCGGTTCGAGTTTGGAGAGCTTACCTTTTGTAGGCAAAAATGCCATAGAGGTATTTCATATTAATGATTACCCTGCAGGTATAGCACCCGAGAAAATTTCAGAACCGGACAGGATCTACCCCGGCGATGGCGTCGCACCGCTAAGACAAATATTGCGAACTATAAAAAATCCGGATAAACCTGTCGTAATTTCGCTCGAGGTTTTTAACGAGAGCTATTATAAGCAAGACGCGCTATTGGTCGCCAAAACCGGTTTAGATAAAATGAAAGCCCTTACCGAAAATTTATAACGCTACTTGTTTTTATTAGCTATAATTGCAATAGGATACCGATATATTTAATTGATTCATGAACACCATTAAGAACATCATCTTCGATTACGGCAACGTAATTTTTAATATAGATTTTACCCGGGTTGCCGAAGCATGGAAAAAATTAGGCATTACCAACGCCGACGAATTTTACGGACACAGGCAACAGGATGACGTTTTTAATGCCTTAGAACGCGGCCAGATAAGCCCTGCGGCTTTTAGGGATCGCATAAGGGAGTTAACCCACAAACCCGAACTTACTGACGAGCAGATTGACGATGCCTGGAATAGAATTTTTGTGGGCATCCCCAAAGGAAATCATGAAGTATTGCTCCACGTTAAAAATAAATACCGCACTTTTTTATTGAGCAATATCAATGCTATTCACTACGATTATGTTCACGATTATTTAAAACGCGAATATAATATACGTGATAACAGCCATCTTTTCGAAAAGGTCTACTATTCACACCTTGTAGGTAAGCGTAAGCCCGATGCTGAAATTTTTGAACAAGTATTGCAGGAAAACGATCTGGACCCGGCTGAGACCTTATTCATTGATGACAGTCCACAACATTTGGAGACCGCCAAAAAGCTGGGGCTGCAAACCTATTTAATGACCGCTCCTGATAATTTACAGCAGTATTTTAAAACAAACGGTTTGTTATAAACAATGCACAAATTATTATCAGCACAATATGATGAAGTAAAGGGCGCGCGGGGAGCATTATTCGCTTATTGCAATACCGTCAGCAATACTGATCTATTAAAAACATTGTTGAATTTAATGATACATCAATTCTGAGCTTGTTAATCCATGTTGCAAATACTTATGTGCATTGGCTGGCTCAGTTTGATAAAAGCTGCGATATAATTTTCTTTGACGATTTATCCGTCAACAACCTAACTGATGTCATAGCAGTATACGATCAGGTAGATCAAATAACCGATGGTTTTTTAGACCGTTATAGCGCGGATTATGCACAAGCCATCACACAAAAATTACCCAGGCGAGACCATGTTTTAACAGTTACACCGCTTCAATTGTATACCCATACCATAACGCACGAGTTCCATCATAAGGGACAAATATTAAGCATGACCAAGTTGTTGGGATATATTCCGC
>JAQBOP010000066.1 GCA_028287975.1 Mucilaginibacter sp.
CCCAAAGCAGTTGCACCATATGTGGCTGCACATTACAAAGGTGCAAAAATTAAAGAAGCCGGCAGGGTAACAGATCCGTTTAACAGGATTACCTATGAAGCCGAAGTAAAAGGCAGTGATCTGATATTTGACGAAAAAGGAAATTTTGTTAAAAAGGATTAATTGCCATCTCAACTATGAAGTTTGCAAGATCTAAAACCAGAATTGAAACCCGGGAAAAAATCATAAAAGATTGTGCCGCGTTAATGGCAGAAAAAGGTTATTTCGCTGTGTCAATTCCAGAATTAGAAAAAATCACAGGTAAGACCAAGGCCGTATTATATGGCTATTTTAACAATAAGAACGAGCTTGCTATGGCTGTACTTGATTACAACCTGGAGCAAAATAGAAATGCTATTGATGAGCTTGTTAAATTATGTGTTGATAACAGAGCAAAATTAAATGCACATGTTCAGTTTCATTATCCTAAAACAGAATATGCATTTGTTGGTAATGATTGCCAATTATTTAACTTAGCAATTGAAGCAGGTTCTGTACATGGAGAGATGAAAATAAAAGTTGCTAAAGCGCTTTTGTTGTGGAAACATGATTTAACAGAGATTATTCAAGATGGTATTAGCAGCAGTGAATTTAAATATGGCTTATCAGTTGATGATATAGCCTGGCAATTAATAACTTTAATTGAAAGCGCGGCCATCATAAGCAAAACCACACAAAGCAGAAAACTGGGCATACAGTTATTAGATCAGGTAAAATGTCTCGTAACCAATTTATAAGTCTTTTATCTACGCAAAACAAAAAACAGATTCTACGTAATATTATGTTAGCCGTATTAGCAGGGTTTATTCTGCTAACTGTTTTTGTTCTTATTTTTCCTTCCTCTTTTATTGATCGTGAGTTTTCAGAAGAAGTTCAGGAACATCAATACCCCTTGTTAGATACTGCCATGAAACTGGTAAGTTGGTTTGGTTACATACCGGCAGCACCAATAACTGTCGTCGGCAGCGCGCTTCTTTTTTTATGCTTCAAATATAAAAGAGAAGCGCTTTTTTTGATAATGACATTATTATCAAGCCTGGTAAGCACCATTATCAAGGTTTTGGTAAACAGGCCCAGGCCGTCAGACAACATGGTGAGGGTTATCGTAAAAACACAACAGCAAAGCTTCCCGAGCGGGCATGTAATTTTTTATGTTACCTATTTCGGTTTTTTAGTTATTTTGATGTATAGGCTATCTGTCATCCCAAAAACAATGCGTTATTTAGTTGCATTGCTGTGCTTAATACTCATATTTACTATCCCGTTTTCGCGTGTCTACCTGGGTGCGCACTGGTTTACTGATGTAACCGCTGGTTTCTTGGTAGGGCTGTTATGCTTATACGGACTTGGAGCCTGGTATTTAAAAACCAATATACTTTAATCATTATTCAAGAATTTCCGGCTAATTACACGTATCTGTGCAGTTAAATAGGGGCGACAGCGTATCATCTGTTAAATCATACCTGAGTCGTTTTCAGTTCAGGGGGCATCTCTGTCCCAATAAATTCAAATTTTTAACTCATTAATTTCTGCCTGCTTATTTAAGACGGTTAGTATAACATTAATGTTAATTTATAATTGACTTAGATGTTGATAATATTAGCGATCAGCATTAAATATTAACGCAAAAAAAACATTGCGTTAAGTAATCTGCGAAAACTATAAAACTCAGAATTCGCTCAGAATTGAGGCGGTTTCTTTGCGCTTTATTAAAAAAGCAATGCAGATTTTTTACATCGTAACCCCCCTTAATTCATGAAATTATTTTTACTGCCTAAGTCATACTTCTTCATATTTTTTTTATTAACCGGATTTTGTCTTTCATCATTTGCCCAAACTGTTTTAAAGGGTCACGTTACCGATTCGAAAACCGGTGAAACATTGATTGGCGCTACTGTACACATCGAAAACGGGGCTAACGTGCTAAATACCTCAGTTAAGCTGGATGGTACCTATACCTTTAATAACATAGCAGCAGGTAGTTACAAGCTGCATGTAACTTACATTAGCTATAAAACAACCCAGGAATATGTTGTTGAAGTGACGTCAGGAAAAGTAAATGTTTTAAACGTTGCAATGATTGATAATTCGACTGCATTAAATGAGGTAGCAGTTATTGAGTATGCAAGCAAGGAGAGTGATCATTCTGCACGTAACACAGAAAAAATCTCTAATAATACCATGAACGTGGTTTCTGCACAGTCAATTGCCATTTCTCCAGATGTACTGGTATCAAATGTCCTGGGCCGTGTATCGGGCATTTCTATAGACCGCAGTAGTACCGGCGATGCGCAGCATGTGATTATCCGCGGTATGGACAAGCAATACAACACCACGCTGATAAATGGTATAAAAATCCCGAGCCCGGATAACAAAAACAGGTTTGTGCCTTTGGACATATTCCCGGCCGGTTTGGTTGACAGAATTGAGATGTTCAAGACGCTTACCCCTGACATGGAAGGCGACGCTTCTGGCGGCGTTGTCAACCTGGTAATGAAAACCGCACCGGACAGGTTGAGAGTAGAGGGAGATTTTGGTACCGGTTACAGCCAAATATTCTTTAACAGATCATTCGCAAGTTTTGACCGCAGTACCGTGAACAGCAAATCGCCGGGCGAAATAAATCCAGGAGGCATAGCAACACCTAATGATTTCCCGTATCAAAACTTGTTAACCAAGCACAGTAACGCAACGCCGAACCTTAATGCCAGCTTAACTATAGGCAACCGTTATTTAAATAATAAACTGGGGGTACTGTTTTCAGGAAGTTACCAAAACTTATACCAGGGAGCCAACAGTTTTGCCGTTATACAAACAGGCACCGTAGGCCCGCCTGTAGGCAATGCCCAACAAAACGAAGAAACCGCCTTTCAAAGTGCATACGACCGGCAGTATTCAACACAGTTACAACGCCTGGGCGCTATCGCGTCTATCGATTATAAATTCAATAATGATAACATCATACAATTATTTGGCAGTTATCTGCAATTGAACCAGTACAGGGTTCGCCAAACCCGGCAAGACACTTATGGCGGATACACTTACCAGGGATACCGGGGTACGTTTTCGGTTGATAATTTAACAGAGACCCGCAGCGACCTGCAAAATATTTACAACATAACATTAAACGGTAAACATAAAATATTTGAACCGTTGTCAATTGATTGGACTGTGGCAAACTCACAGGCTACACATAAACTGCCTGACGACGCGGAGTTTGATACAAAATATGGCAACACTATAGATCAAAGTACAGCCACAAGCGAAACAACGTCCAATCCGCAGGAATCAACTGTTTCAGTTGCCCACAACATTATTACCAGCCCCACTTATGTTCAAAATGAATCAAGAGTCTGGATGCATAACACAGATAAAGACATTTCAGCCTATTTAAACCTGCATTACAAGGCAAGGATATTCGGGCGCGATATTACATTCTCGGCAGGCGGTATGTTCAGGCATAAAACCAGGGATAACTACAATAATAGCTACAGTTTACCGAATACATTTGCTGATGATGGTTCGTCAGAGATCTATACTACCATACCGAATGCAAAGTTCAGGTTCACCGGTGCCGATACAGTAAATGCTAAAGGCTCGTCGGCTCACGACCCGGGTGTATACACCTTCACAGAAAATGTCCAGGGAGTTTACGGCATGTTTAAGTATTACATCACTGATCGTTTGGATTTAGTGGCCGGCTTAAGAAGCGAACATACCTACCAAACCTATTTTTCCCTGCTGCCGGTTACTTTTCCGGGTAAAACAGCCACTATAGATTATACGGATTACCTGCCGAGTATCAACCTTAAATATGCGTTGACGGACGAACAGGCATTAAGAGCATCTTATTATGTGTCTATTCTTAGACCTGCATTTGCAGATCTAATCCCGTTCCCTGATCAGACTCTTGATGAATATTACCAGCATATCGGCAGCCCGTATTTACAACATACTGTTATCAATAACTACGATTTAAGGTATGAATTTTTCCCGGGCGTATTTGACGAGTTTATGCTGGGTGGGTTTTATAAACACCTCACCAATCCCATCGAAACTGAGCTTCAACCAGCTTCAGGAGGTGCGACTTTATACCTTACTCCAAACAATTTTGGTAACGCCACCAATTACGGTGTAGAACTGGAGGCCAAGAAATATTTTGGCAATATTGGCGCATCAATTAACTATACTTATACCAAATCGCAGATCACTACTCCAAAAAGTATTGATGTGAATCACGAGGTAACGCAGATTGACCAGACCAGGCCGTTGCAGGGACAGGCAGCCAACATAGGCAATGCATCTTTATTATATAAAGATCAAAAAAGAGGTATCGACGCACAATTGTCACTATCCTACATCGGTGAAAGGATCCAAGCCGTATCCAGATATTATGGCCTGGATACCTGGGAGCGGCCTTCAACATTCCTTGACTTTTCTGCTCAGAAGAAGCTTGGCCAACACTTTATCGTTTATGTAAAGGCTAATAATCTGTTGAATACGCCTTACGAATTAGTCATCAAACAAAATAACACTTACAACTACTCGGGAATAGCAAAATATCCGCATCAGGAAAGTGCAGCTTACACCACCGTTCAGTATGACCAATATTATGCCCGTTATAACCTGGGGGTAAAATATAATTTTTAAACAATTAAATAAATAATTAATCACGATTCATCATTTTTATGAAAAAGTTACAAATCATTACATTAGGAATATCGCTTTTAGCGCTTGCTGCATGCAGTAAGAAAGGAAGCGATAACGCAATCGTATCAAAACCACAGATACAGGTAGGGAAAGCGATACCTAACTCGGGTATTTTACCTGCAGGAACTTACAAGGGCACATTCCTTGCCAACCAAACCTACACCATTGGCGGCGATATTACCGTAAATGCAGGTGATACTTTATTGATTCAAAAAGGCGTAAAACTAAACATGACCAACGGTGCCAACATTATCGTAAACGGCGATTTGGTAAGCCTTGGTACAAAAGATGCCCCTGTTACCATAACTGATCCGCGCAGAAGTAAAACTAACGGCGCATCAGTTTTGGGTACCGACTCTGCTTACGTTGGTGGCTGGGGTGGTATTTATGCGGGCCCAACCAGCAAGTTAGTGGTAATTAAATGGACCCACCTTGATTTTGGCGGCGCAACATTGAAGGCCCTTCCTTTCCCTGGCGGTAACTCATTAAAGGTTGGCGCTCAGTATATTCTTTATTTTACCAACCCTACCGGGTTGTTCATTATGGAAGATTCATGGATGTATGGTTCGCCTGATGACGCAACACGTTTTTATGGCGGTTACTACAACATTATGAGAAACACTATGGAAAAATGCGGCGGCGCGGGTGGCGATGGCTTTAATGCTAAAGGCAGCGCGACAGGTAACATGGCTTACAACTTAATTATTGGTGGGGCAACAAATGGTACCAAAACCGCAAGCGACGGTACTACAGCAGGCGAATGTCAGTTCACCATGTACAACAACACCTATGTAAATGATGGCTTCAGAAACAGCGGTGTTTACGGTGCAAGAAGCGGCTCGGTTGAAATAGAGAATAATTCAAGGGCGTTGGTATATAACAACCTGATAGTTAACTGTGATTTTGGTGTACGTATAGCTGGTGGCCCTGGTGGCGCAAAAGTTTATTTGGCCGATACCACTTATGCCGGATCATCATTGATCAAACAAACCGCTTACGGTTACAATTACTATTATGCTGATAACGCTGCCATGGCGGGCCAGTTTGTACCGACCAACGTAGCACAGCCGGTGGTTACACATCCGCAATCAACTGATATCCCTAATATGGCGGCCTTCCTTGGATCAAAGTATACTTTTGGTCTTATTTACGATGGCAGTTCGTTGGTTAGCAAGAACAATCCGCTGTTTGCTAATTTTCCATTGCCGGCAGTTGCTGGTTCATGGGTAACCCAGTGCTCTGTAGATGGTTATAACTTCCGTTTGCAAAATGGCTCGCCGGCTGTAGGTAAAGGAACAACTACTGCTTTTCAGCCTATTACGGCTGGAATCATACTCGATGCTAACTTTGGATCAAACGGTATAACAGCACCAGGTAAAGATATTGGTTGCTACCAATTAGACGGTTCAGGTAACCAACATTAATAGCAATTAATAATTGATGAGATCTTATTTAATACCTCATTTTAACAACAACCTCATGAAAATGGGGTTGTTGTTATTTATAACACTTTCTTGTTTTTCCTGCAAAAAATCGCAGGTTACATCCAAGTCTAACGCCGATACGGTTGTAACGGTTAAGCCACCTGCAACTATTAATTTTTTTAAGCCGTCTTATAATCCTTCGGGATTAGATACCTGTAAATTATTTAACGCAATGCCGGTTACTAATAAGCTTTCAAGGACAGACCTGCTTGAAATTTCAGGCGCGGCAGCCAGCAGGATCAATCCGGGAGTGCTTTATATCCATAATGATAGCGGCAATGCCAGCCAGGTATATTTAACAGACGCAACCGGTGCCGATAAGGGAACATTGACACTTACAAGCGTAGGTAACCGTGATTGGGAAGATATAGCCGTCGGCCCGGGGCCTGTTGCCGGCGTAAGTTATATTTATGTGGCTGATATTGGCGATAATAAATCAATACATGGCTCTGTATTTGTTTACCGCTTCCCAGAACCAGACCTGACCGGGAAAACATTGCCGTATGTAACCAATATAAATAATGTTGATATTATTGAATTAAAATATCCCGATGGGCCGCGCAATGCGGAAACGCTGATGGTTGACCCTTCAAAAAAAGATATTTATATTGCCAGTAAGGAAAGTAATTTTTCAAAAATATATGTTGCCCATTTTCCCCAAAGTACAATTTCAACTACTACCTTAACCCCGGTAGTACAATTGTATTTTAATAAAGCTACGGGTGGTGATATATCGCCGGATGGTACGGAGATCTTGCTTAGAAGCAATGAATTGATCTGGTACTGGAAACTACCTATATCAACTACTATATCGGCCGGCCTTTTAACCCAGCCACAAATTGCACCTTATGCTAATAATGAGCCACAAGGAGAAGGTATCTGCTTTGCTGCAGATGGCTCGGGCTATTATACTGATACAGAGGTCAGGGATTATCCGGGGAAACTCGCTACCATATCTTATTATAAAAGAAAATAAAACAAGGTTTTATGAAACATCATTTTAGAATTGTCTTTTTTAGCCTGCTAATTGGGTTGAGTTATCCTGCAATTACCCTTGGGCAGATCGTGCAAATGATTTATACGTCTGACGCTCATTATGGTATTACCCGCAAAAGTTTCAGGGGAGATACTAATGTAAATGCAACAATTGTGAACGCGGCCATGATCAACGCTATTAATTCTGTACCAAAATTAATGTTACCGCTGGATGGTGGCATAGGATCCGGCAAAAAAGTAGCGGCAGTTAATTACCTTATACAAACCGGTGATATTGCCAACCGTATGGAGATTCCGTACCAAACCGCGGCGGCAAGCTGGTCGCAGTTTGAAAAGGACTATATGCATAAGGTTACTTTAAAGGATCGCCAAAACCAGTCAGCCAAATTACTATTGGCACCAGGTAATCATGATATATCAAACGCTATAGGGTCAAGTAAAATCATGAACCCTAAAACAGACCCAAGCGCTATGGTTAATATCTATAATTTAATGATGAAACCTGCCCATCCTAAAACAAATGCGAATTATAACTATGCTACTGATAAAATCAATTATTCTTTAAATGTTAAGGGTATCCATTTAATGTTTATTACGTTGTGGCCCGATTCGGCAGAACGGATTTGGATGAAAAAGGACCTGGAAAAAGTGGCTAAAAATATGGCGGTAATTGTTTTTTGTCATGACCAACCCACATGTGAGTCGAAGCATTTTACCAACCCAATACCGCCTTATAATATGACTGTTGCCAATAAGTTTGAAAACTTAACTGCCGAGCATTACAAAGAAGGTACAGTTGCATCAAAAGATGACGGGGCGACAGATATTGAGCAACGTGGTTGGGTAGCTTTTTTGAAACTGCACCCTAATATCAAGGCTTATTTTCATGGCAACAGTAACTGGAATGAGTTTTATGTATACAAGGGCCCTGATAACGATGTGGCACTAAATACGTTTCGTGTTGATTCGCCCATGAAAGGCGAATATTCATCTAAAGATGAAACCAAATTATCTTTCCAACTTATTTCGCTTGATCCGGTAAAACAAGAATTAACTGTAAGGGAATGTTTATGGGATACCCAACCTGCTGATCCTTTGTCAAAGGTTGTTTTTGGCAACTCTAAGACGGTATCTTTAAGTTTAGAATAACAATTACTATAAGTTTCGTAATGCTATTGATGAGTCTTGCTGGGGTTATTTCTTATCCAACAAGCATTTATTTGCCGTTTTAACATACTGGTGAAACTCCGAATAATGTCATTATTTAGTGCTTAACAATTTGATAATGTAAAATTGTCATTACCTAAAAGTGACAGGTCTAATTTTAATTTCATATAGAAATGAAAAAAGTCCTTTTTATTACCGGTTCTATCAATCAGACCTCGCAAATGCACCAAATAGCTAAAGCATTGCCGGACGCTGATTGCTGGTTCAGTCAGGTTTTTACTGATAATAAGCACATTAATATGCTTATTAAGCATACCAGTTTAGCCGATGGAACAGCGCTTGCAGGTCAATTTCGTTTAAACTCAGAAAAATACCTCTGCGATAATGGGCTGCAAATTGATTACGCTGCCCGCCTTAACAACTATGATCTTATTGTTTATTGTTCAGATATTCTTATTCCACGCCGCATGCGGGCTGGCAAAACGATTTGGGTGCAGGAAGGTATGGTAGACAGGTTTACCTGGTTTAGCAAGCTTGTAAAACTATTTAAACTGCCGCCTGCCTTTTGCGGTGACACCTCTCTTAACGGTTCAACCAACAGGTGTGATATTTATTGTTCCGCATCTGCCGGTTATAGGCAATACTTTTCTAAAATGGGAACAAACCCGGAGAAGATCATTATTACCGGGATGCCTAACTATGATCATTTATCGCAGTTTTTGATCAATGATTTTCCCTATCGGGATTATGTAATGGTGGCTACTACAGATATGCGCGAAACTTTCCGGGTGGAAGACAGGCCCGCCTTTATCAGGAAAGCGGTTGAAATTGCGGATGGCCGGCCGCTATTATTCAAACTTCACCCTAACGAAAACTTTGAGAGGGCGATAACTGAGGTCCGCAAATATGCTCCTGAAGATACAATGATCTTTACCTCTGGTAATACCAACCAGATGATCGCCAATTGCTGCGAGCTCATTACACAATATTCAACCGTAGTATTTACAGGTATTGTATTGGGCAAAAAAGTACATTCATGGTTTGATGTTGAAGAACTGAAGAAACTAAGCCCATTACAAAATGAGGGCACGTCGGCATTAACCATCGCTTCGATATGCCGGAGCTACCTTAATCATACAGGTGATAAAACTGAATTTGACCCCCAAGCCGCTTTAACAGAGCGTGTGCAAAATGAATTAGTTGATCAACTTTTAGAAGAGCCGGTGTATGGAAGGTAAGATTATAATTATTGTACAAGCACGTATGGCATCAACCCGTTTGCCGGGTAAGGTAATGTTGCCGGTATTAGGTAAAAGTTTACTGGCGCTAATGATGGAGCGGCTCAAACGGGTACGATACCCCGTAAGCATAATAATAGCTACTTCAACCAATGCGGATGATGACGTTATCGAAATCGAATCGGAAAATTTACAATTACCCTGTTATCGTGGCAGCCTGGATAATTTGCTTGACCGGCATTACCGTGCAGCCAAAGAAGCCGGCGCGAGATATGTGTTAAAAATGCCTTCAGATTGCCCTTTGATAGACGCGCGGATCATTGACCATGTGTTGGATTATTTCTTCCAGCCGGATAGTAATTATGACTTTGTAAGCAACCTGCATCCGGCCACCTATCCTGATGGTAACGATGTAGAAGTGATGACCATAGATTGCCTGGAACGCGCCTGGGCAAATGCTAAAAAGCCTTTGGAACTGGAACACACCACACCCTATATATGGGAGAACCCTGAACTTTTCCGTATCGGTAATGTAACATGGGAAACCGGCTTGGATTATTCTATGTCGCATAGGTTTACTATCGATTACCGGGAAGATTATGAGTTTATTAAACAGATTTTTGAAAAACTATACCCACAAAACCCGGCCTTCACTTGCGAAGACATTATCAATTTATTAGACAGAGAACCCGAAATACAGAAACTCAATGCGGATTATATCGGCGTAAACTGGTACCGCCATCACCTTGATGAATTGAAAACCATATCACCTGCATCTACCCGGTATGAACCGCTAACCGAACAAGAAACATGAATGATAAAGACTATAATGAAGAGCGGCTTCACGCTACAGCCCTTAAGGTAAGAGAACATATTGTGCGCATGTCCACCGGCGGCGGTTGTTTTACCGGTGCGTCACTTTCGGCGGTTGATATGATCGTATATCTATACGCCCATTTTTTTAATGTTAACGCTGCCAATCCATATGATAACGACCGGGATTATTTTTTTCTTTCAAAAGGCCATGATGTGCCTGCACTATATGGTACGTTGGCCGAACTGGGCTTGATAGAAAAAGAGCGCCTGGCTAAGCACCTTTCATTAGATGATCATATTTACTGGCACCCTAACACACGTATTCCCGGTATTGAGTTTCATTCGGGCTCTTTAGGGCATTTACCATCGGTTGCCTTGGGCGTAGCTATGGACATTAAAATAAGCGGAGCAAAAAACAAAGTAGTTTGCATTCTTGGTGATGGTGAGCTGAATGAAGGAACATGTTGGGAGGCATTACTGGTAGCAAATGCTTATGCCTTGGATAACCTGTTTTTTGTTGTTGATCGCAATACCTTTCAGGCAAATATGCGTACGGAAGATTTAATACCACTGGAACCACTGGCACAAAAATTTGAAGCGTTTGGAGCGGCGGTTAAGCGGATAAATGGGCATAGCTACGCAGAATTGCATGATGCTTTCAATACCTATCCTTTTAAACAGGGCAAGGTAAACATAGTGATTGCCGACACTATAAGAGGAAAAGGATTGCCAAGCATAGAAGAAAGGGCAGATCGTTGGTTCTGTAATTTCTCTGGCGAAGAGGTAGCCCAATTGCTGCTTGAATTACATGGTAATGCCAATACTCACTTAACTTCAGAAACATTAGTTGTAAGATAATATGACTTACGAAGAATTATTAACAGAAACAGCCTTGGCAGATAAGCGGGTTATTGTGATGACTGCTGAAAATCGCGCATTGGTGCGCAATCTACCCGGTATATTGGGCAACAGGTTTATCGATACCGGCATTACAGAACAAACTATGATCGGCGCAGCGGCAGGGCTTGCCCTGCGCGACCGTACGCCAATTGTACATGCTCTGGCATCGTTTTTAACCATGCGAGCCTTCGAGTTTGTACGTACAGATGTGGGTATTGCATCTTTACCGGTAAAAATGAGCGGGTTTATTCCGGGGTTTTTATCTGACGCGAACGGGCCTACCCATCAGGCAATAGAAGATATTTCCATTATGCGGGGTATACCAAATATGACAGTATTTGCCCCTGCAGACGAGGACGACCTGGTAAAAATGCTGCCTGAAATATGGGATTCTGCAGATCCGGCTTATACCCGTATCAACACGCGGCAAACCGATTATGTACACGTGCCGTTTGAGCTTGGCAAAAGCGAAGTGATCTGCACCGGTACGGACGTAACCATTCTGACCTATGGTTTGCTTTTTGAACAGGCCCTTATAGCGACCGATCTACTAAAAAAAGAAGGACTATCAGTAGGGCTTGTAAACATGCGCAGCCTGAAACCTGTTGATGAACAAGCTATACTGCAAGCTGCCGAAAGTAAGCTGGTAGTTACCATTGAAGATCACTTTTTAACAGGTGGTTTGTATTCAATTATTGCCGAGGTGCTTTTAGAACATCAAAAAACAGCCAACGTTTTGCCATTCGCTTTAAAAGACAGATGGTTCAAGCCGGCTTTACTGCCTGATGTTTTGCAGCATGAAGGTTTTACCGGAAAGCAAATAGCCGAACACATACTTGGTTACCAAACCAAATACATCCAACCAGAAATTTTAAAACCAAATTTTGCTGAATAATAACACCATGCCCAATAAAGTAACATTTAACGAAAATTACCCGGATATCACCCAGTCTGATAAATTATATAAACGTGCGTTACAGATACAGATGCCGGTTACCCAAACTTTAGCTAAGGGCCCCGGTCAGTTTAGCAAAGGCGTGGCACCCAAATACCTGGTAAAGGGCAAAGGCTCGCATGTTTGGGATGTAGACGGTAACGAATACATTGATTTTAACGCGGCCATAGGCCCAATATCATTAGGCTACGCTTATCCGGCGGTAGACAATGCTATCAGGCAACAACTTGAAGATGGAATTACTTTTTCCCTGATGCACCCGCTTGAAGTAGAACTGGCCGAACTGATACAAGAAGTTATTCCGAATGCTGAAGCGGTAAAGATCGCTAAAACGGGCGCGGATGTATGTTCGGCGGCTATCCGTGTGGCCCGGGCATTTACCGGCCGTGATAAGGTTTTTTGCTGCGGCTATCACGGATGGCATGACTGGTATATTGGTGTAACCAGCCGTAACGCGGGCATACCGGTTGCGGTACAGGATCTTACTTATACGTTTGAGTACAACGATATTGAATCTATCAAAGCCGCGCTGGACGAAACGGTAGCCGCGCTTATACTGGAGCCTTTTATTTTTGAAGCACCCGCGCCGGGGTTTTTACAGGAACTGGCAGCTGTATGCAAGGAAAACGGAACCTTGTTGATCTTTGATGAAATGTGGACCGGTTTCCGGGTAGCGGTAGGTGGTGCGCAGGAATATTTTAATGTAAAGGCCGATCTTGCAGTTTTTTCAAAGGCATGTGCAAATGGTATGCCCATCGCTTTACTTACCGGTCGGGCAGATGTAATGGAGCTTTTCAACTCGCAGGTATTTAGCTACACCACTTTTGGCGGCGAAACCTTATCGCTTGCCGCATGTATAGCTACTATAAATGAGTTATTAGATAAAGAAGTACCCAAATATCTTGATGAAAAAGG
>JAQBOP010000105.1 GCA_028287975.1 Mucilaginibacter sp.
AGTGCCTACCTGGCGGTATCAGTTAAATACCGTGTAATCAAAGTTTTAGACAAACGGAATAATCAACAAAAATATATTAACTATAGTCAAACCGCCTTCAGCATCACCGACGATTCTACCCAGCAATGGCTTGAATTTGAAGAATTAAAAAACCAGTTAGCAGAACTTGTGGCCGATCTGCCCGAGAAATGCCGTATGGTTTATCAGTTAAGCAGGGAGTCGGGCTTCTCGCACAAAAAAATAGCAATGGAAATGGGGATCTCAGAAAAAACTGTTGAAGCCCATTTAAGTAAAGCCATAAAAACTTTACGTACCAGGCTGGGTCAAATACTGCTTTAACAGCGCTTTATAAAAAAAATAAAATTTATTTTTCAATACACTAAGGGATATCCTTCCTTCAGCGGACTTACTATTAAACAACCGCTGAATGAAAGGCAAACCTACCGACCAAAGATTGCAGGAGTTAGCAAGTAAATGGCTTAATAAGACCATTACGGCTGATGAAAAGAAAGAATTTGCCAGGTGGTACAATTCAGACCAGGACCATGACGTGAAAATCCCCCCGGAATTTGCCGAGAATGAGGAAATATTAGAAGATCGGATACTTTTCAAAATAGAGAGCGTTATTAAAAATAATAACAATCGCACTTCTCCTAAAATATGGTTGTCTGTAGCCGCAAGTTTATTATTACTGGCAGGGGTTTCTACTTATTATTTCACCCATAATCGTTATGTTAAACCCAACGAAATAGCCCATCAAAACACAACCAACGATGATATAAAACCAGGTGGTAATAAAGCCATCTTGACCCTTGCAAATGGCTCAAAAATTAACCTGAGCGATGTTAAAAATGGCGTACTAACTAACCAGGGCAAAACCTTGTTAAAAAAGGATCAGGAAGGACAAATAACTTACCAGGCATCTGCCAAAGCCGAGGATCAGTCACTTATTTATAATACCATAACCGTCCCCAAAGGCGGTCAGTTCCAGATCGCATTAAGCGATAGCACCAAAGTGTGGTTAAACTCGGCCTCATCTGTAACATTCCCTGTTGCATTCTCAAAAACAGAAAGAAAGATCACCATAACAGGTGAGGTATATCTTGAGGTTGCTAAAAACAAGCATTTGCCATTTAGGGTAGCCGCAGGCAAGCAAGTTATTGAAGTATTGGGTACTCACTTTAATATTAACGCTTATACCGACGAACCATCTATTAAAACCACGCTGATTGAAGGCAGCGTAAAAGTGACGGCAAACGATAAAACAGTTATTCTTAAACCAAACCAGCAAGCCGACGTTTTAAATAACAACACCGGAGACATTAAAGTTAGCGCGGCAGATATTGAGAACGTACTTGCATGGAAGAACGGTGCTTTTCAGTTTGACAATACCGAAATGCCGGCTATCATGCGCGAAATATCGAGGTGGTATGATGTACAGATCAAATATGAGGGACAATCTCCGCAAAGAAATTTCACAGGAAGCATATCGCGTAATGTAAATCTTTCGGAACTTTTAAATATGTTAAAATATACCGGTGTTGATTTTAAAACAGAGGGACATACAATAACTGTAATTAATTAAATAATTACAACTAATAAACCGATGAAGAAATTGTAGCCTGGTTAAACCTGCCGGGCTTACTAAGCGCCGTTATTATAATGGCAATAATTATGAGTAATTAAACCAATTAGTAACTAAATTTTAAAAACCTATGAGCGATAAAATAACTTAAATCAACCCAAATTTTAGGTCGATTTTTTATGACACATAAAAAATTTCGGATACAAAAAATCCGGGGTGCGTTAGAGCGCATTCCCGGACACGTATATCTGGGTCCACCTAAATCCACAATCGAGCAATTGAAAAATAAGTTTTAAACCCAAACAAACAAAACTATGAAATTTAATTTTATGGTGGTGCCTGTAAAAAGATATCATCTTTTTAAATATTTATTAGCTATGAAGCTAACTGTAGTAATTATTTTGGCTGCCCTTTTAAATGTAAGTGCCAAGACTTTTAGCCAGAATATTAGTATTCATGAGAACAACACGTCTGTACAAAAGATATTAAAGCTGATCAAGAAACAAAGCGGCTATAATTACTTTTTTGAAGAGACAGCGATTGCCAAAACGTCGAAACTTGACATCAACATTCAAAATGCAACTGTCGAGGAAGCGCTGAACCAGTGTTTTAAAGATCAACCCTTAACTTATAAAATTTTCCAGCAAACCATTGTTGTAAAAGCAAGGGATAAAGTAAACGCCGTTCAAATTGACAACATTCCTGTTAAAGGTAAAATAACGGATAAGGCAACGGGCGAAGCGCTGGTTGGTGTTTCAGTTATTATTAAGGGGACAACTTCGGGCGTTGCATCAGACGCCAATGGTAATTACTCAATAAGCGCTCCGGAAGACGGAACATTGGTAATTTCGTATTTAGGCTACACCAGTACAGAGATCCCTATCAGCAAACGACAAGCAATTGATATTACGTTAGAAGCATCGACAGGTAAGTTAAACGAAGTTGTGGTAATAGGTTACGGTTCGCAAAGAAAAAAGGATATCACTTCGGCTATCTCAACCGTTAGCGTAGCTGATGTAAAGGAACGCCCTGTTTTAAGCGTTGCCGAATCTATAGCGGGCAAGGTGCCTGGGGCACAGGTAATGCAGCCTTCAGGAAAACCCGGACAGGATATGACCGTTTTTGTGCGTGGTGTGGCATCGCTGTCTGGTAATACACAACCTTTATATGTAATTGACGGTGTAGTTTCTTATGATACCCGCAGCTTAGATCCTAACTCGGTCGAGTCGATCAGTATCTTAAAAGATGCTGCAGCGGCCGGTATTTACGGCGCCGCCGGATCAACCAATGGCGTGGTTTTAATTACCACTAAAAAAGGTGCTAAGGGCAAAATGAAGGTAGATGTAAACATGTATACCGGCGAGCAGCAAATAAGCAAAAAACTATCGGTATTGAACAGCAGCCAATTGGCAACCTTATTAAGAGAAGAACAGGCAAATGCAGGCAATACAACTTTTGTTCTTCCTGATTCTATGGTAAATGCAAATAATAATAACTGGCAGGACCTGGTTTACAGAAAGGCCCCTACAACGGGCATCAACGCTAATTTTTCTGGTGGTAGCGACAAAGGAACTTACAGTTTTAGCGTAGGTTATGTAAACCAGGATGGTATCGCCATTACGTCAGGCTACAAAAGATATTCAACCAGCCTGAATTTAGAGCAGCAAATGAACAATTGGCTATCGGTAGGTACACACCTTAATTACAATCGAACCGATTATAATGACGTATATGACAACCAGCGTAGCCAATATGGCGGTTTCGTTCTGAGTGCTTTAACCACTCCCTCTTTTAGTCCGATATATAATCCTAACGGCGACGGCACTTATGGTTTCAATTCATTCTCGCAAGGATGGCCCAACCCATTAGCCGATATTTATGGCCCAAATAACCAAACCACCGCCAACAATTTATTAGGCGAAGGACATATCCAGGCAAAATTACCTTTTGACCTTACCTTCCGTTCGCAATTAGGTATAACGTTAGAGAATAGCTATCAAACAGTTTTTCAGGATCCAAGGCTTACCACTGCAGCAAAAACGTTGAACGGAATAAGCGCTTATAACACAGGAGAAAACTTTAGGTACATTTGGGATAATACATTAACATTCGACAAAAAAATTGGTGATCATTCTATCAATGCTATCGTCGGAACAAGTAGCTCAAAACAACAGGACCAATCATCAGCGCAATCAGGTTACGGGTTTCCAAGCTATTCTATCCACGTATTGTCTGCAGCATCAAATTACACACTCAATCAAACTTTTGAGGACGAATGGACTTTACAATCTTATTTTGCCAGGGTTAACTATGCGTTTAAAGACAAATATCTATTGACAGCCACAGTACGCAGAGATGGTTCATCAAGATTGGGTATTGACAATCAATGGTCTAACTTTCCGGCGTTTTCTGCAGGCTGGCGCGTGTCTGATGAAGACTTTATGAAACAGTTCTCGTTCATTAACGACTTGAAACTTAGAGCAGGCTGGGGTGCTACAGGAAACTTACCTGCCGATCTTTATCCTTCATACAGCCAATTAAGCACAGGCAATAACTATGCATATGATGGTACAACCGTATTATCAGGTACTACCCCTAGCGGGCAGGCTGGTAACCCACATTTAAAATGGGAAGAAACTAAACAATTCAACGCAGGTTTAGATGTTTCGTTGTTCCATGACGTGATCGATCTGTCAGCAGATTATTATATCAAAAGAACCCGTGGACTTATCCTGAGTGTTCAGCAGCCAATCTCTACAGGTATATCAACTGTTGAAGAAAATCTGCCTGGCTACATACAGAATAAAGGATTTGAGTTTATTGTTACCGGCAATATTTTAAGAGGCGACAAGGTTAACTGGACAAGTTCGATCAACATGTCATTTAACCGGAACGTGGCCCAGTTCCCTGCCGGAACATCTCCGATATATACCGGCTATATTCAGGATATTGGTGGTAATGCAGGCATTGTGAAAAGCGGGTTACCGCTTGGATCTTTCTGGGGGTATATTGATGATGGTGTAAACCCGCAAACCGGAAATATCAATTTCAGGGACCTTAACGGCGACGGCAAAATAGACCCTGACCATGACAGAACTTATTTGGGCAGCGCGCTACCTAAATTTACTTTTGGATTTAGCAACCAGTTCAGCTATCACAATTTTGACCTTAACATATTAATAGATGGTGTTTATGGGAACAAAATTTTTGACGCGACAAGGATGGAACTGGAGGATATGACAGAGCTTGTAAACCAATCATCAGCTGTATTAAGACGATGGGAAAAACCGGGAGATAAAACTGATATCCCGAAAGCTATGGCGGGTAACTCTGCGCCCGCAAATTCTGTACCTAACTACAGTATATCCTCAAGATGGGTTGAAAATGGTTCTTACTTAAGAGCAAGGCAATTAACACTTGCTTATAACTTTACCGGCAAGTTGCTTAACAATATTGGTGTAACCAAGATCCGCCCTTATTTCACTCTTCAAAACCTTTTTACTATAACCGGATACAAGGGATATTCTCCTGACCTTAACGTAGCAAGCGGGGGTATTTCGTCAGGTACGCAGTTAGGTTTTGATCATGGAACTTATCCTCAAACTAAGGGTTTCACAGTTGGTGTTAACGTTACGCTATAATTAATTTCTAACTTAAAAAGCATGAAAACGCATAATAAATATTTACTTGCCCTGTTGGTAATTACCGTAATAGGGGCATACAGCTGCAAAAAAGACTTCCTTAATGAGGTACCTAAAAACACACTTGTTGTTAACTTTAAGACAGCTGCCGACGCAGAAACAGCATTAAACGGAGCTTATTCTCTTATGGCTAACGCCAATAATCAATATTACGATTGGAATTATATTATTGACGGCGATGTACGCTCTGATAACTGCTATTCGGGAGGCTCCGCACCTGACATTGACGGCGTGGACAATTTTACCACTGTGCCCACCGACCACCAGCCGGTAACAACAGATTATGTAGAATTATACCAGGAAATTGGAGCTGTAAACCTGATCCTTGATAATATAGCTAATATTACCGATGGTACTTTAACCGATACCAGGAGAGCGCAAATTATAGGCGAATGCAAATTTTTACGTGCTTACCACTACTCGCATTTGGTGAGGAATTACGGTCCGGTTGTTTTGCAACTCCATACCATTGTTGTGGATCCTAATGCCCAGAAAACACGCAATTCTGTTGCAGATGTATACGCCCAAATTGAAAAAGACCTGCTTGACGCTGAAGCCGCCTTACCCGTTGCCTATAGCGATTTGCCGCAAAGCCACAGTCGTGCCACACAAGGGGCTGCCGAAGCTGTATTAGCTAAGGTTTATGCCCAGGAAGGCAAATACGATCAATGTCTTACTTATTGCAATAAGGTACTTCCGGGCACTTATGGTGGTACCGGAACCGCGGGTTATGCATTACTTGCAAATTTTGACTGGTTATTTGATGCCGCACACAAATTCAGCACCGAATCAATCTTCGAGTTGCAGCATACCGAGGGAACAATTACGCATGGTTACGCGCAAGGACTTATCTTGTCGCCGCAGCTTACAGACCAGTATTTCATAAAATTTGCTGTACCAACACCAAGCATGGTGAAAGCTTTTAAGGATGCAGGTGATAATATACGTTATAAATCTTCCATTTATTGGGAATATAACGGGCCTAAATCTGCCAATCCTGTGCCCAGCCCTGCGCATTACGGCGCAAATGACACAATTCCATACATCTGGAAAGCCGGGCGTCATTGGCCGGGCAGCTGGAGCGGTGGTAGCGGTGATAATATTATCTTAGTTCGCCTGGCAGACATTATCCTGCTAAAAGCGGAAGCAGCTAACAAATTAGGACAAACCGGAACAGCCATTCCATTGGTAAATGCTATCAGAGCAAGGGTTAGCCTGAAACCTATTACTGCAACTTCGCAAGCTGATGTTGCCTTAGCAGTATTAAATGAAAGAAGGCTGGAACTGGCCTTTGAGGGCGAACGCTGGTACGATTTGCTGCGTTATGGAAGCGAGTATACCATGACCTTAATGAACGGCCAGGTAGACGGCAGCGGTGCCAGCCTTAATTATAAAGTTACACCTGATAGGCTGATCTATCCGATCCCGCAAGCAGATATTGATAATAACCCTAAATTAACACAAAACCCGGGCTATTGATTATTCTATGAATCACTAACAAAACCCCCTTTAGCAAAAGTTAAAGGGGGTTTTGTTTTACCTTTTTGTTTTCATGAAATTAAAACTAAGAACGTGCTTGTTGTTACAATCGCAAAAAGATTAAGGTGTATACGCAATTGGTAAACGCGGGATTTTGAACGGTAGAAATTTAGGTCATATTTTTCACCCCGCTTATCAATAACTACAAATGGTCAACTGTTGTTATTATTTTATATTTTTGATACAATGTTTGCCCAATTTGAAAAACACATACGTACGCATGCTGCAATAACGGACGATGATATAAAGCTCTTCCGCGAAACTGCTGTTGAAAAGGCCGTGCGCCGCAAAGATTTCCTGCTGCAACAAGGCGAAGTATGTCGTTATAAGATATTTGTTTCCAAGGGCATTCTGCGTACCTACCGTACTACCGAAGATGGTAACGAACATATCATGCAGTTCTCGCCAGAAAACAACTGGACCACCGATCCGGAAAGCTATGATAATCTTACGCCATCATCTTACAATATTGATGCGCTTGAACACAGCGAGGTAGTAATGTGGACAAAAAAAGA
>JAQBOP010000203.1 GCA_028287975.1 Mucilaginibacter sp.
AGTATGAAATAAAATCGTCGCCACGAATATTATATACTTTCCTAAATGAGCCCAATGGGCTTACCCAATGGTTTGCCGACGATGTTAGTGTGCGTGACCAGATTTATACGTTTACCTGGGATGGCGAGCAGCAAAAAGCTAAGTTACTTGCTATAAAAGAAAATAAGCTGGTGAAATTTAAATGGGAGGATGATGAACCGCAATGTTATTTTGAAATGGAAATATTGCAGGACGAATTAACCAACGATGTTGCCCTTGGTATTACTGACTTTGCTACCGAAGAAACTATAGGCGAGCGCAAACTGATCTGGGATAACCAGATCCAATACCTTATTAGCGTATTAGGAGCATAAAAGCTTTATTTTTTCGTTAATTTTGTAACGTGAAGAAACTGCACCTTTTATTGATCAAATCTTTTATAAGGCCATTTATAGTGACCTTCTTGATCGTAATGTTTGTGTTGTTGATGCTGTTTCTGTGGAAATACATTGACGATCTGATAGGTAAGGGCTTTGAATGGTACGTAATTATGGAGTTGATGCTCTATGCTTCGGCTACCAATGTGGCTATGGCGCTGCCGCTATCTGTACTGCTGTCATCCATCATGACTTATGGCAGCCTGGGCGAGAATTATGAATTGGTTGCTATTAAATCGGCAGGCATATCCTTAACCCGGGCAGTGGCCCCCATGTTTATTGTGGTGATCATTTTAAGTGTCGCGGCATTCTTCTTTTCAGATTATATGCTGCCCAAAGCCAATCTTAAATACTATTCGTTATTGTGGGACGCAAGAGAGCAGAAGTCAGCCAATTTTTTGCCTGAGGGTGTGTTTAGCAATAGCTTTCCAAATTATACCATACGGGTAGAAAAGAAGGACGATGACGGGCAGACATTACATGACGTTACCGTGTACGGAAAAAATACGGATAATACTCCGCCTTTTGTTTTAAAAGCCAAAACCGGAAAAATGTACCGCTCAAACGATAACCGTTACCTGATACTTGAGTTTCACGATGGCATACGTTATGAAGAAAGCCCTGGCGGTTCAAACTTTAATCCTAACCCGCGTCAGAAATTTACGCGTTGGCGTTTTAAATACGCCCGGTACAAAATGGACCTGAAGGGCCTTGCCTTTGTCCGTACACCTCAGAGTAGTTTCAAGAACGCGTTCCAGATGATGGACAGAAAGCTCTTACAGGATACCATGAAACTTATGCAGCACCTTATAGACAGCAGCGTTAGCCTTAATTTGGGCCTGATGAAGGGTTATATGAAATACTACTCAGTACCCACAAAATTAAGTACGGTTAAAAGCTATATCAAATATAAACAAGGTGTCATGAGCTTTGGTACTGATGTTCAAAAGTCGTCTTATCTGGCAAATGCGTTAAGCGAGGCCAGGTCTGTCCAGGACCTGATGAAGTTACGCGCAGATCGTTTGGATGACTTTGTAAAAAATTTCAGAAGCGCATTTGCGCAGTACCAGGTAAAATTTACGCTTTCTGTATCCTGTATCGCTTTGTTTTTGATAGGCGCGCCAATGGGGGCAATTATCCGCAAGGGCGGCTTAGGTTTGCCGGTAGTTATCTCCGTGATTTTCTTCCTGTTGTTTTACATAATTAAAACCATCGGCGAAAAAGCAGCCCATGAAGGCAGTGTCTCGGGGATGGTCGGTGCCTGGGTCTCCATATTAGTGATAACGCCCATCGGGGTATTCCTGTCGTATAAAGCCTCTACCGATTCTACTTTATTTGATATGGAATCCTACAAACGCTTTTTTGACAAGTTGTTTAAGCGCTTTAAAAGAAGCAAGGATCAAATATAATCCGGATGGTTTACCGGTCTTTGTAACTGCTCATAATCTTTTGTAATAGTGATCAAATGCAATTAAATCAATCAGCTAAACCTTTTGGGATAAACAGATCCTGGTGGCTTTTAGGGTTGATATTGATTGTAAACTTTATACAATCTATCCTCTCGCCTTTATTAAACGACGAGCCTTATTACTGGCTATATGCGCAATATCCCAGTTGGGGCTATTTCGACCATCCGCCGATGGTAGCGTTTTTAATAAAGTTAGGCAGTTCGTTGTTTGCCAATGAGATAGGTGTGCGGTTATTAAGCGCAATTTTAGGCAGCTTAACCTTTTTTGTACTCTATAAAATTATTGAAGATGAAGCAGGCAGGCCGATCAATTTTAAACTGGCAGCGCTTTTACTGCTGTCGTCCTTGTTTTTAAATCTTTATTCGTTTCTGGCTATCCCGGATACGCCGATGTTATTTTTCGGGGTGCTGTTTCTTTATACTTACCGCAGGTATTTAAAGGCAGATAGTTTTTTAAACGCGGTCATACTTGGCGTGGTGACGGCCTTGCTGCTGTATTCAAAATATCATGGCATATTGCTGGTTGGCTTTACCGTACTATCAAATATCAGGCTGATTTTTAAGCGGTCGTTCTACCTGGTTTTTATTGTAGCTATATGTCTATATATCCCGCATATTTATTGGGAGTTTCAGAATGATTTTCCTACTATTCGCTTCCAGTTTACAGGGCGGGTTAACGCGTTTGATATCCAACATGTGTTAAGCTACCTGGGCGAACAGGCCGCGGTTACCGGGCCTTTGATCCTGCTTGTTTTTAGTATTTTATACAAGCCTAAAAATCAGTTTCAAAAAGCTTTAAAATATAATGTAGCCGGTATATTTATCTTCTTTTTCATCTCCTCGTTTAAAGAAATGGTAAATATGCACTGGACCGCAATTGCGTTTCCCGGCATGCTTTGCCTGGCTTATTTGTATATCGGTGAGTTAAAATCGGGTAAAAAATTCGTTTGGGGCCTGCTGATCTTTAATCTAATAATTGTCCTTGTTTTCAGGGTAAATATGATCTTTAATATCTTCCCTGTATCAAACTTTAACGATAGGAACCCCAGCCTAATGGCATCGGTATTAAAGTCAAAATCAAACGGCTATCCGCTGGTTTTTGCTGATATGTATAACGAGCCGTCTTATTATCGTTTTTACACCCATGATGACTGTTTCGCGGTAAATAATATCTGGTACAAAAAAACGCAATACAATTACCTGCCCGGGTTAGAGCAGCAGTTTCAGGATAAGACGGTAAGCTATGTCTCGATAGGGGCCATCAACTCATCAAGCCAAAAAGTATCCATCCCCAAAGGGAAAACCTATTATATAACTACCACACCCGGTTTTGTATCTTTTAATAATATTAAGATAGATGTCCTTAAAGCAGCGAATTTTAAAACATCGGCCGAGGCTATTATCCCAATAACTATCGATAACAAATTAACTGCGACACAACAGCAGCTTTTTAAATTAAAAGGCGCTTACCTAATACTCGCACTTATCAATAATAAAACCCAGGCGCCCTTCTATTTTAAATACGATAAGCCGTTAGATATAACCGGTAATAAGCCGCTTGATTTTACATTTAAGGCCCCGGCTGAAAAAGGCCAATACAGGTATATTTTTTCTGTTGTAACCCCGGGCCACATCAGTACCGGCTTTAACAGCAATATTTATAATTGTAATATTGAATAGGGCATAGCCTCATTATATATTACAAAGCGCAGACTTGATTTTTTTTATTATAAGTTAACTTTGCTATTATAAGCTACGTATAGTTAATACAAGCTATAAAAATTTATAAAAATGCTAAACACCATACCAGAAGCTATTGAAGCTATAAAAGCAGGTAAAATTATAATTGTTGTTGATGATGAGGACAGGGAAAATGAGGGTGATTTTTTAATTGCCGCGCATTATGCTACGCCCGAAGCCATAAACTTTATGGTACACCACGGGCGTGGATTGGTTTGTGCGCCAATTACACAGCAACGTGCTACCGAGCTTGATCTTGAGCTAATGGTTAGCAATAACACTACATCGCACGAAACTAATTTTACAGTTTCTGTTGATCTGTTGGAGGGTTGTACCACTGGTATTTCTGCAACAGACAGGTCGAAAACCGTAATGGCTTTGATCGATCCTGCCACCAAGCCGGAAGATTTGGGAAGGCCAGGACATATTTTCCCGCTGATCGCTAAAAATGGCGGCGTACTACGCAGGACCGGGCATACCGAGGCTACTATAGACCTTGCTGTACTGGCCGGCCTTGAGCCTGCCGGTGTGATCTGTGAGATCATGACCGAAAATGGCGACATGGCACGCTTGCCTGAGTTGCTGAAAATAGCCCAAGATTTTGATCTTAAAATTGTATCGATAAAAGACCTTATTGAGTACCGTTTAGTTACGGAGACATTGGTTAAAAAAGAGGTTTCTGTTAACCTGCCTACAGAGTGGGGCGATTTTGAAATGATAGCCTATACCCAACTTAATACAGGCGAACATCATATGGCCCTGGTAAAGGGCGCCTGGGAGCCTGACGAACCTATATTGGTGCGCGTACACAGCTCGTGCGTTACCGGCGATATCTTTGGGTCATGCCGTTGCGATTGCGGCCCACAGCTGCATAAGGCGATGGAAATGATAGAGAAAGAAGGCAAAGGCGTTATTGTGTACATGAACCAGGAAGGCCGCGGCATTGGGCTGGTAAATAAGCTGAAAGCCTATAACCTGCAGGAAAACGGGTTTGATACCGTTGAAGCCAATATTAAATTAGGCTTTAAAATGGATCAGCGTGATTACGGTATTGGTGCGCAGATCTTACGCAGCCTGGGTGTTTCAAAAATGCGCCTGATGAGCAACAATCCAAAAAAACGGGCAGGGTTAATTGGTTACGGGTTAGAAGTGGTTGAGAATATCCCTATCGAAATTGCATCAAACCCCCATAACGAGGCTTATTTAAAAACCAAACGCGACAAAATGGATCACTCCATTATGCGCGATCATTAATTTTCTTCGTCATTCTTTTTAACGGGTTGAGCTGGTACTACCGGTGTGGTATTCGGTGCAGTTGGTGTGCCGTTTGATAGCGGCGTTGTGGTAGGTGTAGGTAAAGGGCTTACCGGTTTGGTGGTGTTTGACCTGCGCCTTCTGAACATGTTTCTTATAAATTCGCCAAACGTATCAAAATCGCGCTGGTAAACCAGGCCGATCCCGTTAACATATTGCACCGTATATTGATCAATTGTGCCAAGCGTATTGTTTAGCGCACGGTATGAATAACGCCCTGTAAGTGTACCATCACTCCTGATCAGGTATGACGCTTCAAAATCTTTTGTCAAACTGGCAAAGTTTGAATTTAGCAACGTAGTACTGTTATCAAACAGCGTACTGCTGCCTGTAGTGTTAAACAAGCTACCGTTAAGCACCAATCTTTCTTTAAAGAATTTTAACGACGCGCTGGCATCATTAAATGACCGTATGTTAAGGTCGAAATTTTTAATGGCGTTTGATTGCGCTATCAGGCTATTCAGTTTATTGAAGGCAAACTCGCTCACCGCGTTACTGGCTGTACCTACCACCTGGTTGGTAAGGTTATTACTGCCCGCGCCCGATGCAAAGCTGCGGGTTACTATAACGCTTAATGCCTGGCGGTTGCGGTTATTATTATCTGCCAGGTAAGTAGCCAGATCATCTTTAATTGATGGGTCGGTAGGAAAATTAAAGTCAAAGCTGATATCGGGATGGATCAGGGAATTGGAGATCAATAATTCGGCCTGTACCAGTTCTGTGTTTGATCCTTTCGGGCTTGGGAAACCGGCGGCATCATACAGGGGCTTAACCTCTGCCCTTACCTCATAAGTGGCCCGCAGGTTAATCTGTGCGTTACTTGGGTTACCCGTCCATCGGATAGTGCCTCCCTGGTTTACCGTAAAATTCTTGCTGATAAAGTTTTTCGCCGTAAAATCAAATTGGCCCGATGTAATGGTAAACTCGCCAAACATATCAAAATCGCCAAGGCTGTTAATACGCAGGCTTAAGTTTTTTGATTGTCCGCTGCCTTGCAAAACTCCGTAATCCGTGGTTATTTTTACAACGGTTTTCTCGTCAACAGTCAGGTCAAAATTAAGGGTAACACCATTAAAAGCCTTTGTCTTATCCACCTTAACCGCCGTGGTATCATTATGACTAACAAATTTAATAAAGTCATAATCGCTTACTGTTGATGAAGTATTAAGCGGGATATTAAACACCGTACCGGCTTGTGTTGACGCGGTTATATTGATATTCATGTTGTCAACAGGCCCGTTAAACTTAAACGATCCGGTGGCATAGGCGGTGCCAAAATAAAGGTGGTTATCTTTAAAAGTAGTATTTAGCGCCATCAGGTTTTTGGCCTTAAGTTCAACATTAATGGTTGGGTTTGATAAGCTGTTCAGATCAACTTCGCCGTTAGCTGTTCCCTGCCCGCCATGCACGTCCGTTAATATCAT
>JAQBOP010000201.1 GCA_028287975.1 Mucilaginibacter sp.
GGCTTCGCGGTGCCCGGAAAAGTAAGCCCCTGTTTCGAGAAAATAAGCTCGTCCTTTAAAGTTGCCGGCTCCATCGAGCGGATCTCCTCGCCGGCTATATATGAATATTTTTGTCCGTCATTTATCCAGTTAACACTTTCCGGCCCTTGCTTGCCATTTAGTTGCTGACCGGCAAACAGCGCATCTGTAAGTGTAGCATATTCGGTTTTATTTTGCGCCTCGGCGGCATAAGGGGCTGCGCCAATCAAACAGAGCGCGATGCACAGATATTGTGCGGATAGTTTTTTCATCATGAAATCAGTTTGGATAAAGCTAAAGCATTTACTGCATTTGGACAAGATTATGCGGCATTAGTTACAGTTAAGCCGTATATTTACGTTAAATCTACGCTAATGACATCAAAATCGCCAAAGGACTCGCTAACCATCATGAACGAACTGGTATTACCCAATGATACCAATACCTTAAATAACCTGATGGGTGGGCGCCTGCTGCATTGGATGGACATTGCGGCCGCCATATCGGCCCAAAAGCATTGTAACCGGATTGTGGTAACGGCATCAGTAGATAATGTTTCTTTTAAGCACGCCATTAAGCTGGGCGATGTCGTAACTATCGAGGCCAGGGTATCAAGGGCCTTTAGCACCTCTGTAGAGGTACGGCTGGATGTTTGGGCGCAAAACATACCATCCGGTACGTTGATCAAGAGCAACGAAGCTTATTATACGTTTGTAGCGTTGGATAACGACGGCCGCAAAGTAGCCGTACCCGAACTGATCCCCGAAACCGAAGAAGAAACCGAACTTTATAACGGCGCCCTACGTCGCAGACAATTACGCTTGATTTTAGGCGGAAAAATGAAAGCCGATGATGCTACCGAATTAAAAGCTTTGTTTTTTAGTGAGCAGAAGTAGTGATCAAACCCTCCTGGTTTATTGACCAGGCTATGTGCTCATTTTTATCTGTAATGGAAACCATAAACTGGTGAGGCGTAGCTTCTAATTCTAATTTATTCTGCCGGTTGTTAACCGACAAATCTGGCGTCAGGTTAAAAGAGCTTAATTCAGCACTGTAAGTATGCTGTTCATCATACCATTTCTTTTCCTGGTAGTAAATGAGCCATAAATATTGTTTTTGCAGTTCTGCATACGGCATTTTAAAACCGGTGGTGTCAGCCGTTTTCCTGAATTGCAGGTAACCCCATCGTTCCGGGTAATGCATATTGATAACCCCTTGCGGCGACCATACCCAATTATGCTCCGGCAGGTTGTTGCCTTTATCGTCTTTTAACTTAACATATTTGCCATTAACCACTTTGGTATCCCACTCTACCCGCGAGAAATTAATGCGCCATAAAGTCCCGTCAACAGGTGTTTGGATATCATTACCCAAACTTATCGACCGGTATGGGATAGCTATTTCGATAGTCCAGCCTTTGTCTCTATCAGTAGAGTTATTGATAGTCCCCTGGATCTTAACTGCAGACCTTAACCCCTGCGGGTTCCAGCCAAACAAAGGATTTCCATTATTTCGATAAGGCTTGTTTAAAAACAGATCGAATACGGTATTACGCGCGTTAAATTCCATTTCGAAATATTGATGCGTAGAATTATTAGGGCTGACGAATACTTCGAAATCATTATCAAGAAAAACAATTTGATCGTGCTTTTTGATGTAGGCCCAAACATTCGGGTCATGGATCTTTGCAGCAATGTAGATACAGGTATCTCCCCAAAGCATTTTAACATTGGTTTGCAGCTTTGGCTCGGGTTTAAGGTCGCCTTCTATGTCACGGAAATTATCTGTCCATTGTGCCTGTTGCCATGCGGCATCATTGATATCGCCGTCAATAACCGGCGGTACTTTTACATAATTTACAATGTAGTTTTTGGGTGTGGTAAATAGGTTCTCAAGCCCTTTAAACGGCGATTGCGCTTTCAGGCCCGCCGGTAACAAAAACAATATTATTAAGTATAACCGGCTATTTGTTTTCATATCAGTTAGCTGCCTAATTCAACTATACGATCAAACTCTTCGCGCTTTAATCCCATTACAGACAGGCGGCCCTGCCTAACCAGGCCAACATCTTTTAAAAACTCATCGGCTTTTATTTGCTCAAGGGTTACAGGCTTTTTTAAAGCCTCGACAGGCGACAGATCAACCACCAGCCAGTTTGGATCGGTTGTGGTTGGATCCTGGTATGCTTCTTTAACAATTTTTGCAATACCAACCACTTCTTTGCCTTCGTTACTGTGGTAAAATAATACCAGGTCGCCCTCTTTCATTTCGCGTAAATTATTACGCGCCTGGTAATTGCGTACGCCATCCCAAAAGGTGCGGCCATCCTGGTTAAATTTTTCCCAACTGTATTTATGCGGCTCAGATTTGACCAACCAATAGTTCATAATTGCGGTATAAGTTATGCGGTAAAGCTATTAAAAAGGGGATGAAATAAAAAGCGGGGTGGATATAGGATTTTAAGCGCTATATATTATATATCTTTTTAATGATATCATTTATTTTGTCATTTAATATTTGGATCAGTTCTTTGTCCAGGTATTCATATTCATCAGCGATATTTAATATTTCAATTACAGGTAGTTGCATATGCCTGTAAAGTTGCCTGATCTTGGCGCGATGCTCGTTTTCCATTACCAATATCAGCCCCGCCCAATTTAAATCGTTTTCCGATAATTTATGGTCGCTTTTGGGACTAAGTCCTGCCGATCTGATATTAAAGCGATCATCATTCTTAAATATATATTCAGCAGTGCGACTGCGCCTTTTATTTTTACCACAAATAACCAATATGTTAGGCCTATCAGTCATATCTTAATGCAATATCTTAAACATCAACTCTTTCATTAACCCGCCATGATCGGTGTTTGACTCTACCCCTTTGCTTTTTACATCATACTCGCGCAGGTAACTGATGATCTGCATGGTTTTACCGTAAGGATAGCTGCGGGCGGCCTGCTCATAGTCTTTAACAAAAAAAGGGCTGATGCCTAACTCGCGGGCAAGGTTTTGCTGCGACTTATCCTTTGAATAATGGTAGATCAGCACTTTGGTAAAAAAGTTATTGAGGTTGCCCAACACCAGCACAATCGGGTTAGCCTTTGGGTTTGCCTCAAAATAATTAATGATCTGGTTTACTTTTAATACATCTTTTTTACCCAAAGCGGCTTGCAGCTCGAATACGTTATATTCTTTACTGATGCCTATGTTGTCTTGAATATGCTTAAGGGTGATCTCCTGCCCTGCCGCAACGTTAAGCATGAGCTTATCCAGCTCGTTTACAATTTTTGAGAGATCATTACCCAGGTACTCCGCCAGCATTAATGATGCCTGCTGGTTGATCTTATAACCTTTGTCTGTCAGGTAGGTTTCTATCCAGGCAGGTATCTTGCTATCATACAAAGCGGCCGATTCAAAAACGAGCCCACTCTTTTCTATCGCTTTATAGGTCTTTTTTCGTTTATCAAACTTTCCATATTTATAACAAAATACCAATATGGTGCTGGGCAGTGGGTTTTCAAGATAGCTTAATAGCGGGTTAATGCCTTTTTTATCATCGCCCTCATTTCCCCATTTCATTTCCTGCGCCTCTTTTACCAGCACAACCTGGTAATCGGCCATCATGGGGTAACGCTTGGCCGCGTTAAGCTCCGTCATTACATCTGTATCCTTACCGTACAGAACGGTTTG
>JAQBOP010000243.1 GCA_028287975.1 Mucilaginibacter sp.
ATAGCGTGCCTATGGTACGCAACCTCGCAAGTATCGTACCTGACGGCACGAATTTTCGGTTTAACCGTAACCTACCGGCCTTCAACACCTACGGCGTTTGAGATTTGTTATTAATCGGAATTCGCGAAAATGTTTAATATGTTAGTTAATCTACTCCTTCATATTTACCCACAGGTTTTACAATGGCTTTATTTCCTGCTTGTTTGGATAGATACAAGGTTGCATCAGACCAAAATTGTGTTGATGGAATAATTATAAAATCAGGTATGCCATCACCATCCATATCTCCCGCAAATTCTAAAGTTAAATTTTCTTCTGATTCTCGTTCAGTATAATCACCATAATCAAGTATAGTAAACAACAGCTGGTTGAAATTATGACCTTTAACATTTGCCATTAAGAACAACTTATAATTAGATATTTGCCTATCCTTTTTAAATCCAGTAGCATAAAAAGTATACATAACACCGTTATAATTAAATTCTTGTTTCTGACCTGGGAATAATTGACTTTTTAAGAGTACTGTTCTTACCGGCCCTTCCTTAACATCAGCACCTGACATCAAAATCTCACAACTATCTTTATTAATGGTCTTCACGATCAATCCTGTCTTTTCATCATCCTTGTCAGTTTGCGAACGGATTTTAAGAATTTGGATCCCTGTTTTCTTGATGTAATACTGGCCGTTAATTTTAAAAACACCTTTCCAGTTACGTCTATTTGTTACTTGTATTGCTTCTTCACTATTGTACTCTCCAGGAGCTAAGATGCTTACTTTTAATGATGAGTCTATTATGTCATTGGTTGTGACTTGTATTGTCCCCATTGGGATAGTGATTTTTGGTATTGTATCTTCGGATGATGTAAACTTTGATAATATAACATTATTAAGAACGCTTTTCAGCGTATCACTTTTCTTAATAATGGCCTTTTTCTCTGTAGGTTTTTGCTTGCATGAAAATAGGATTGGGGCAAGTAAGGCGATGATAACTAAGCGCGTATTCATTTTTGTTTAGGCGATGTTTTTACTAAGATAAGCAAATGCGTTATTAACGTCATTAATTCAACCTATTTTTGCATAAACCTGATTAAAACAATAATTTGGCGTTTTAATACTTTAGCTACCATGTCGTCACCTATAGTTACCGGTTTATTGGCTTACGGAATGTCCGGCAGGGTGTTTCATGCGCCGTTTTTAAGCACCAACCCACAGTTTAAATTAAAGGCGGTGGTTGAGCGTAACCAAAAAAAGATGGCTGCCGACTACCCGGATATCGTGAGTTACGATTCTGTCGATGAGATCTTGAACGACAACGAGATAGAACTCATCATTGTTAATACCCCCAACTTTACACATTTTGATTTTGCCAAACAGGCGTTAAATGCCGGTAAGCATGTGTTGATAGAAAAACCCGCCGCAGGCAACGTAACTGAGATCAAGGAACTGTTTGACCTGGCACGCAGCGTTGGACGACAAGTTTTTTGTTACCAGAACCGCCGTTGGGATAGTGATTTCCTGTCGGTAAAAGAGGTGATCGAAAGCGGCAGGCTGGGGAAATTAACCGAAGTGAGTCTTAGGTATGACCGTTATAAACCGCAACTTAACCCAAAACCATTTAAAGAAACAAAAGATACACCGATAAACGGTATCGTGTACGAGTTGGGCCCGCACTTAATAGACCAGGCCATCCATTTATTTGGCAGACCGCTGGCTTTTGATAAGCTGACCACCATACAGCGCGAAAACTCTGTAGTGCCCGATTATATGAACTACCGTTTAACCTATCCGGCCGGATTAATTGTATATTTAACATCGGGCCTGTTAATTGCCGACCCGCTGCCTGCGTTTACTGTGCATGGCGCAATAGGCAGTTATACCAAATATCGTTGCGATGTGCAGGAAGCCCAATTAATTAAAGGCATATTGCCAACCGACGAAGCTTACGGGGTTGAACCGGCAGGCATGGAGGGCAAACTGGTTACCGTTGGCGAGGATGGCACCAACAGTATTGAATTTATGCCGTCTGTTAAAGGCGCGTATGCTAATTTATTTTACGCGGTTTATCATGCTATCCGCCAAAACGCGTTATATCCGATAACTGAAGAACACATGGCCTGGCAAATGGAATTGCTTGAGGCTTAATATTTATCAATGATGAAAAAACTAATTCTATTTTTTTGCCTGATAGTAGCAGCAGGATGCAGCCGGGCACAGGAACCAACAGCTATACCGCCTTATCGCATACTTAAGGCCGACAGCACATGGGCCACCCCGGCTAATTTAAAACACCACAGAACCCTGCTGATCTATTTTTCGCCTGATTGCCCGCATTGCCAGCACCTTACAAACGAAATGAAAAAGGTAATGAAACAGTTTGGGGATACCCAGATCTTGATGATCACCTGGTCTAATAATTATGATATCAGGGCCATTAAGGCTTTTGTAAAAGATTATGGCCTGGCTAAATATCCTAACATCACTGTCGGTACAGAGGGCTATACTTACCTGGTGCAAAAATACTTTAAGATCGAGACCACGCCTTATGTAGCTATTTATGATAGCAAAAGCCAGCTGGTAAAATCATTCAGCAAGGCACCGGATATCGACGATATTGTAAAAGCCGTTAAAGCCGCCGACAGTAAGAAAAGCTAATTTGCTGACTGACTATTGTTGTTGCTGTTGCTGCTGCTGTTGAAGTAATTCCATATGGCGCTGGTAGCTGTTTTTAACGACTGTATTAGCTACAGGAACAGGTTGCGGAGCAAGTGAATCTACAATTTCTTCTGAATGTACCAATAAGCCGTCGTCATCAACCGTTACAGACACTTCAAGCCTGTGGCCTGACGAGCCTTTGTAAACACCCTTAACCGGCGAGCAATCCATAAAGTTGCGGCCTACTGCCAGGCGCACATGATTTTCGTTAGCTATGATGTTATTGGTAGGGTCAAGGCCAAGCCAACCGTAATCAGGTATATAGGCTTCGGCCCAGGCGTGGGTAGCGCCCTCGCCGCGCATGCCGTTTTTGTCGGTACAGATGTAGCCGCTTACATATCTTGCCGGGATCTTTATCATCCGCAGCATTTCTGTTAAAATATGGGCAAAATCCTGGCAAACACCGCCTTTAAGCTTCCAGATCTCGTCAAGTGTTGTCTCAACCGTAGTTACGCCTTTTATGTAATTAAAGTTTTTGTACACATACTCGCAAAAGCGCAGGGCAACCTGGTAAGGGATATCGTCATGGCCCTTTAACTGATCAACCAATTGCTTCAATTCTTCAAATCCTTCAAAATATTCCTGCCTTAAAAAATCGATATAAGGCACCATGTATTGCAAAGGTTTCAGGTCTTCCCATTGCTGTGCCGGGAAAATATCATTTACCGGGTAAGGACGGTGCCTGGTGCTTACCAATATTTTTGAATTGATAACCAATAACGAGTGCGGATCGCTATAAGTAAAGCTGCCAACCTCGTTGCCGTAATAATCAGTATGGCTGTCGATAATCGGGTGTCCTGTTATAATGATCTCCTGTTTCAAAACATCCTGGTACTCGTCCTTTATCGGGAACAAAATGATCTGGTTGGCGCTATCGCGCACAGGGCTGTCATAAATATACCGGGTGATGTGTTGTATCTCAAATTCGGGCATTGGTGTTCTGTTTTAATGTTTATTATAATCGGCCCCCTCTAAATCTCCCCCGGTAGGGGAGACTTTTAATTTAGCCTTTTTTAAGTCCTCCCTTCCGGGGAGGATTTAGGAGGGGCTGTTAACTGTTTGCAAAATAATGTTCATTAAGGGCGTCGGCTATGCCGTATAGCTCGCCGCGGATCTGGGTCAGAAACGCATGAAGCCCTTCCTGCCTGATGGTTTTTACCGAGCTATATTTTATCCTGCTTTGCAGCCTGCCTATCTTAAAGATCATGTCCCTGAAATCGTCCATATTACTGTCGTTTTGCAGGCGCTCAAAATAGCGTTGGATATTATTTACCGAGTAGATAACCGAGCGGGGGAAATCGTTATTCAACACTACCTGCTCCAACACGTTCTCGGCCTCAAACCCCTCGCGATAAGTTTTTAAATACAATTCATATCCGCCCAGCGAAAGCAGCAAATGCTTCCAGTAGGTAGTGTCGGTTAACAGATCGGGGTTATCGCTGATAGAGCCAAACTTGGTATCCAGAATATCCACCGACTGGATAGCACGCTCCAAATATTTACCGATATTCATAAAGCTGCGGCCCTCGCCACGCTCCATCGTGATCTCGACGGTGCCGTAATAAAGCATTACCTGTTTTATTAAAACGTCAAGCACGCTTATCGGGTCCTCACGTTGTAAAGCGCGTTCCAGCTTATTGTCTTTTACGGTATGATAATACTCATTTAAGCATTGCCATAGATCTTTGGTAATATGCTCCTGTACGCTGCGGGCGTTCTCGCGCGCCAGGGTAATAATATTCAATACCGAGTTGGAGTTGTTCTTACCCATCACCATATATTTTAATACGGCACGGCTGTCATTACCCAGATTCTCGCCCTCATCATCATCCAGCCCGGCAAATATGCGGATCACCGGTTCCCAGGTAAACTCTTGTATGGCATCCTGCGATGAAGCGTAGTTTATCTTAAGCATCCGCAACATACCATCACTGCGCTCAATATACCTGCTTTGCCAATATAAACTTGCTGCTACTCTACTTAACATATGCCGCCCCCTAACCCCCTAAAGGGGGAACAATTGTTGATGTTGTTTTTTATTAATAGTATCATTTATCTTTTATTATTACTCCCCCTTTAGGGGGTCGGGGGGCTTACGCCAACACCCACGTATCCTTGCTGCCGCCGCCCTGCGAGCTGTTTACTACCAATGACCCTTCTTTTAGCGCTACGCGGGTTAGGCCGCCGGGTACTATTTCAATACCATCCGGTCCGCAAAGGGCGTATGGCCTAAGATCAATGCGGCGCGGTTTTAGTTCGCCCTGCATGTAGCAAGGCGCTGCCGAAAGGCTGATGGTTGGCTGCGCGATAAAGTTGCGCGGCTCTTTCAGTATTTCTTTTTTATAATCTTCTATCTCTTCTTCAGATGCCGCGTGGCCCATCAGCATGCCGTAGCCGCCGCTGCCGTTGGTTCTTTTCACCACCATTGTGTTCAGATTCTTGAACACATACTCGCGCTCGTCGTCATTGCCTAACTGGTGGGTGGGTACGTTCTTTAAAATAGGCTCTTCGTTCAAATAATAGCGAATCATGTCGGGTACATAGGTATAAACCGCTTTGTCATCGGCTACGCCGTTACCTATGGCGTTTACAATAGCCACATTGCCTTTGCGGTACGCACCCATAATGCCGGCCACACCCAGCATACTGCCTGGGTTAAACACCAAAGGGTCCAGGTACTCATCATCAACCCGGCGATAGATCACATCTACCTGCTGCAGGCCGATAGTGGTTTTCATATACACTTTATGGTTGTTTACCACCAGGTCGCGCCCCTCAACCAGTTCGACACCCATTAAACGGGCCAGTGTGGTATGCTCAAAATACGCCGAGTTGTAAATCCCCGGGCTAAGCAAAACGATATTAGGGTTGGCAATTTGTCTTGGCGACAACGCCAGTAAGTTTTTGTATAAAATGGTTGGGTATTCCGTCACGCTGCGTACGCCGCATTGCGGCAGCAGATCTGGGAACAGACGTTTGGTGATCTCGCGGTTCTCCAGCATATAGCTTACGCCCGATGGTGTGCGCAGGTTATCCTCTAATACATAAAAGGTACCGTCATGGTCTCGGATCAGGTCGATACCCGAGATATGGACATAAATATCATAAGGCACCTGTAACTGGTACATCTCGCGCAAAAAGTGCGGGCACGAATAGATAATATCAATAGGTATTATCCCATCCTTAATAATAAACTGGTTGTGGTAAATGTCTTTCAAGAAATGATTGAGCGCGGTAAGGCGTTGCTTAATACCCTTCTCTACAAATGCCCATTCAGCAGCGGTAATAATACGCGGGATGATATCAAACGGGAAGATCTTTTCAATACCCTCGCCGCTGTTATAAACCGTAAAGGTAATACCCTGGCTCATGAAAAGCCGCTTAGCCAGCTCTTCTTTTTTGTTCAGATCGTCAGCCGACTCTTTTGAAATGTACTCAATTACCTTACGATAATGATCACGCACATTGGCATCAGCCCCATACATTTCGTCCCAAACGCCGCCAATCGGATTGTATTTATCAAAATAAGCTGATTCCTGCATGAAAATATTAGGTTAAAATTAATTTTTATAACCGATTTTGTTATAATGATGTAATATAGAAACTGTTTTTAAATAAATGCAAGTTTTTTTGAAAAATTTACATTTATTTATAACCTATTTTATAAAATTTGCCATAAAATAGCTAAAATTCAATCATTTTTTTATATTCTTTATTAAAATGATACGAAGATTATTAAAACAAAGGATAATTTTTTGAAACTGATTATTCGCCTGTTTCAAAAAATTCTCTTTTAAATAACGATAAAACTGATCGGGTTATAAATGCGATGATAAGATAACAAAAAAACAGCTAATAAAGTTTAGCTGTGTCAAGTAGTAATTATAAGCTTTACATTGTTAAATACTCCTTGCAGACATGAACCGCATCACGTCTTCTTC
>JAQBOP010000246.1 GCA_028287975.1 Mucilaginibacter sp.
CGATTGGTCGGAAGGAAATGCCCGGCCCAAATTATTGGGCGTAGGCGATTTTGATCACATTAAAGATTCAGGAATGTTTTTTGCCAGAAAATTTGACCAGGAAATTGATTCAAGAATACTCGATAAAATAGATAAAGAGTGTTTACCATTCAGTCATAATTTAGCATAAATAATCGCAACAGATCCCAAACACACTATGCCTTTCCCCAAAAAAACAATGCGTTATTTATTATATATTGTTGTTATTGTATGTATTGTCGGCTGTGGCGTAAAAACCTTAAAACATGTCGATGATCAAAAAAATGTCAATCAATTGCCAACCCAGGCTGCTGCAACAATTTATGAAGTTGGAGAAGGTTTCGGCGACCTGGTCATAGATGGTAACTTGTTAACCACTACAGGTAATTCACTTATAAAAATCAAAGGGGGTGTTTATAATAACATCAATATTTCTAACATTACCGGCGAGCATGGTGTAGTTACTATCACAAACAATGGTTTAGTCAGGATGACCGGAGACGGCCAGATGCGCCTGAAAAATCTCTCTAACGTGGTGATAACCGGCAACGGTACTAACGGCATAAGTAAGGGCTTTCTGTTTGAAGATATGAAATACAGATCCATTGAGGTCGACGGTGTCCTAAATAATTTCACACTTCAATACATGTCATTTAAAAATATTGGCGACAATGTATTTACCTACCACTATAACCAGGACTATGATGGATCGGAAGATTCATACTCAAAGAACCTTAAGTTTTTTCATAATGATTGCGACAATACCGGTCAATTTATATCTGGTGCCGGGTCGGTTGATGGTGGTACAATAAAGGGGTATATCAAAAACATTGAGGTAGCGCATCTCGACTTTAAAAACTCACCGGATGTTGGTACGGTTGTTTGGCTTGGAAATGTCGAAGGCTATGATATCCATAATAACACCATCAATAACATCAACACCAAAAACAACAATCATAATGGTATTTTTCTGCTTAACGGCAATGGAAAGTTCCATAACAACAAGATAAGTAACCACCAGGGTAATGCCATCCGTGCGTTTGGATTTACAGTTGGTAACGCACCTAAGAATGTATTGATCTATAATAATATAGTTTTTAATTCGCGTAAGTACTCGGCATTCGAGGTTCAGTCTTTTAAAACCAATATCGTTCCTGGCAAAACCACTTATATAAACGCGCTGATATTTAACAACACTTGCGGCAACTTAAATTTAAGCAACGACTGGCAAGGCAACATTGCTGATGTGTACGATCTGATTGGCGGCAGCTGTAAAGTGTACAACAACCTGGCTTTTAATTTACCAAACCCAAAAGTAATTGTAGGGCAAGAGTCGGTACTTAAACCCATTGTTTATAACAACCTCTATTTTAAAACATCAAAAGATGCCGGCATTATTGATGAACAACGATTTGAGTTAAGTTCTGATTCGCCTGCCAAAAGAAAAGGTTTTATTGAGCCTTTTATTGTTAAAGATTATTACAATAACCCCAGGGGTACCGCCCCATCAGTGGGTGCTGTAGAATAATGCTGATCATTAAACGCCCGACACCGAATAATGGCCATTTAGCTGCAAATAGTTAAACTAATTTTATATTAAGCGCCCTTCTTACCTACAGCGTTTAAATCTAATTATTATATTTACATCATAAATGAAAAAGCAGATTTTATCATTGTCAACATTGTTAACAGCCTGTAAATCCTTAAGGCAACTTTTACCGTACGTAAGTCTGCAACCAAAATCAGTTACAAAAAATATATTTTGAAACCCACAATTAAATTTGATGAAACCATCTTGTCATAATTTACCACGGGGCTCCGCACAGTTAAACAATCAAACAGAATATCATTATATATAAATGAGCAACCAAAAAACCGCAATAAATGGTGCTAAGTGGACTACCTCTGCCACGGTTATAAATACTGTATTTAATTCATTGCAAATGGCAATCATTGCCAGGATACTTGCGCCTTCAATATTTGGATTGGTAAGTATTTGTACTATGATGCTTAACTTCTTTTACATTTTTGCTAACCTGGGCTTTGCCAATTCAATCATATCAACACAAGAAACCGATAAAAAAAGATTATCTACCATATTCTTTGCAAGTTTTGGCTTGGGTATCATATTTTGCGGCGTAGTAAACCTTTGTGCACCAATAATTATTAATTTTTATCATGAGCCAAAATTGGGCAAGATCATCCCCCTTGCGGCACTTAACTTCCCGCTAATTTACTCTTGCCAGATCTATGGCATTTTATTACAAAAGGAACTTCGTTTTAGAACAATAGCCATTAATGACATACTTTGCGCCGTAGCCAGTGTTGTTACAACTGTTATATTGGCTTATCATAACTTCCAGGAATTGGCTATGATGTACGGTCAATTAGCCTGGGCGGGTATGCGCCTGGTAACCTATACAATTACAGGTTCAAAACTTTTTAAGCCGGTTTGGCATTTTAAAATCAAAGAAATACAACACCATTTGCGCTTTGGCGCCTATAGTATAGGCGAAGGTTTGTTACAGTTTGCAAACACCAACCTTGAAAACATCGTTATTGGGCGGTATGTGAGCATGGAAGCGCTGGGATATTTTAACATTGCCTACCAGTTGGCCATATTCCCTATTTATAAGCTCAACCCTATTATCATGCAGGTGTCCTTTCCAATTATGGCAAGGATGAAGGAGAATGACGGATTAAAAAGAGCATATCTGAAAATCGTCGACTTTATTACCTATTGTAATTTCCCGATACTTACCGGTTTGTTTATGACAGCTGTAGGCGTTGTACCGATAGTTTTCGGACATAACTTTTTACCATCAATACCATTGGTAAGAATTGTTGTATTTGTTGGTTTCCTTTCATGTATAACCACACCGTTTTCGGCAATTGCTTTTTCAAAAGGAAAACCAAATTTGGTTTTTCTTTCAAATCTAATTGCGTTGCTTGTTAAGCTGCCTATTATTTATTTAGCCGCCAAATATTATGGATTATTCGGTATCACTTTTGGTTACCTGATCTGTTCAACTATAGAAACCTTTGTTTGTCTATACCTTGTTTATAGCCTGGTAGGTAATTTCTTTAGTCAATTTCTTAATAATGTTTGTAAACCGCTGGCTTTTTGTCTGGCCATGAGCGTTGCTTTATTAATATATCAGCATTTTATTGGCAGTACAGGTTTGATAAATATCATTCCGCAGGTAATAATTGGCGCCGCGATCTATATAGGATTAACATTTAAATTTAAAATGTCATTCCGCGAAGTAATGGAATTAAAAAAATCTTTGTAACTTATAGGCATAATGAAAGAACAAGAACCTATTAGCATCGTTTGTGTTTGCGACAATCACTATGCAATTTTACTTGCTGCTTTATTAAAATCTATTGAAGCTAATCATAAAACCAGGGAGAAGATCGATGTTTATGTTGTTGAAGATGGCTTTACCGGCAAGAATAAAAATAAAGTAAGCAATTCTGTTAAAAGCGATGTGATCAGCATCATTTGGCTACCAATGAAGGATTGCCTGCCTAAGGGTGCCAAGGTGCCTGTTGATAAAAGCAGCCTGCCGCTTAACATATATACCCGTTTATATATCCCGCAGTTTATACCGAAGGGAATTAAAAAGGTGATATTCCTTGATGTAGATATGATCGTGCTTGAAGATATTTCAGTTTTATGGCACACAGACCTCGGCGATAACATTGTTGGCGCGGTTCAGGATCAGTTTATTCAGATAGTTAGCAAATGGGGCGGCGTAAGTAACTATGCAGAATTAGGCATTGATGCCGATAACAAATACTTTAATGCCGGCCTGATGGTGATAGATATAGAGAAGTGGAATGAAGCCGATATTACCAACAAGGTGATCAATTGTATATTTGAAAACAGTGCTTTGGCCCAGTTCCAGGATCAGTATGGCCTGAATGCGGTTTTGGCAAAGGTTTGGTATCACTTAGATCCGTTATGGAATCGGTTTGCTTATTCGGAGGAAAAAAGGCCGTTTTTGATCCACTTTACGGGCCGAAAACCCATTTATAAAACTTACGAGTTTAGCGAAGACTATAAATCCATATTTTTTGAATACCTAAACCAAACCGAGTGGAAAAACTTTAAACCGGTTGGCGAAACTAAACGGTATATCAAAAAACTAAGCAATATCCTTGAAAAGTTTAAAAAGATGATTTGATCGATATCAGATCATCTTTATAATTCTCCTTTTTTAAGCTGTTCAAAAGCATAGTTACATGCCCTTGCAGTTAAGGCCATATAGGTTAATGAAGGGTTTTGGCAGGCAGATGATGTCATGCTGCTGCCATCTGTCACAAATACATTTTTAACTCCGTGAATTTGATTATTACCGTTTAATACAGATGTTTTAGGATCTCTGCCCATCCTGGCTGTGCCCATTTCATGCACGGTAGAACCACCCGGCTTGTTGTAGTTAAATTTACCGGCGTTAAAACCCGCTTTTTGCAGCATTTCTAAAGATGTTTCCTGGATATCCTTCATCATCTTATCCTCATTTTCGCGGAAAGAAAAATCTATCTTAACAACAGGCAAGCCCCACTGATCTTTTTGCTTCTCGTCAAAACTTATTTGATTTGTATGATAAGGCAGGCACTCGCCCCAGCCGGCCATCCATATCGTCCACGGTCCGGGCGTAGTAATCGTGTTTTTAAAGTCGGCTCCAAAACCGGGGGTGCCGGCCAGTTCAGCATAACCCTGGCGCTCGCCTGTGCCCTGGATATTATAGCCCCGTAAAAAATCGTTCTTTTCACCCGGCTTTAAATTTTTATATCTCGGTATCAGGAAGCCGCATGGTCTTCTGCCTTTGTAATAGGTGTCTTTAAAACCATCGTGCGATCCTGTAGCACCTGCAGACGAATGGTGGTCCATCAGGTTATGCCCCAATTCGCCGCTGTCATTACCCAGCCCATTCGGGAACCGGGCCGATTTGGAGTTCATTAACAACGATGTGGTAGGGATAGTTGAAGCATTTACAAAGATGATCTTTGAATGAAACTCAAGGTGCTCATGCGTATTGGTATCTATAACGCGTACGCCGGTTGCCTTTTGGATCTTATCGTCATAAATAAGCTCAGACACGATAGAGAAGGGCCTTAAGGTAAGGTTACCTGTAGCCAACGCAGCAGGAATAGTAGAAGCGTTACTGCTAAAATATCCGCCAAAAGGACATCCGCGGCTGCATAAATTCCTGTATTGGCAGGGCCCGCGGTTATCCCATCCGCGGCTTAAATTGGTAACGCGGGCAATCATCAATAAGCGATCATTATAGCTTTTCTTCATAGATTGCGCCAGGTGGTTCTCAATGTGGTTAAGCTCCATACCCGGCAAAAAATTCCCGTCAGGCAAATGGGGCAAGTTTTGTTTACTACCACTAACCCCAATAAAAGACTCTACATAATCATACCATGGCGCAATATCCTTATATCTTATAGGCCAGTCAACCGCGTTTCCGTCTTTTAAGTTGGCTTCAAAATCCAGATCGCTCCAACGGTAACATTGCCTGCCCCAGGTTAAAGAGCGCCCTCCTACCTGGTACCCTCTAAACCAGTTAAAGGGTTTTTCCTGTATGTAGGGATGATCTTTATCATTAGCAAAAAATAGTTGACTACTTGCGTCTGACGCTTTGGTTTGTACCGGGTTTTCCTGCAGTTCTTTTTGAGTATGTTCTAATCGGTATTCAAAATCCCAGGGATTTAACAGCGCAGTTGGATAATCTTTTACATGCTCAACATTTCTGCCCCTTTCAAGCAAAAGTACCTTTAATCCTTTTTTACAAAGTTCCATAGCCGCCCAGCCACCACTTATGCCAGAGCCTATTACTATAGCATCATATGTATTTTGGCTTACTGTCTTGATATTGATGTCCATCGTGATTATTTAGTGGCCCAGGATTTTTGATGCGGCGTTAAAGGCATGCGGCCATTATACATTCCAGGTATGTAATCATAAGCAAGACCTTTGGTAGCTCCGGTTTGTGAGGTACAATAGCCCGTTACGGTTAAATTTTTTAATTGGGTAAAGAAAGGATCACCCAGGTACCTGCCTTCAACTTTAGCTACCAATGAGTTAAAACTATGCGATTTTGCTTCAAAATGTTTTAAGATTTCGACTTTATCCGCAGGCTTGCAGCTTTGAAATGGCTTACCGAAATGCTTATTGCTGTAATGATCAACATCAGCTAACCCATCTATGAAAAGGTTTTGATTTCTCACGTCAGTACATTTCAGCATTATTTTTATGATGTAATCTTCTACTTTAGCGTCTTTGGCTCCGGGAGTATCCGTTACCGGTATAATGGTTTCGGCGAGGTCGGCTATCAGGTCTTTTTTTGACAACAGCAGCTTCGTATCTGGCGCTTTGTTAATATCAACCCACTTAAATATAGAGAAACCCGACGCACCTAAAAATCCAAATGCGAGTAAGCTTTTTATCGTAGTCCTTCTATTCATGTCTTGTATTAGGGATACGTAAATATAATTAACAATTTTATATTTCAGCCATTATTATTTTTACCTTTCTTCTTTTTGATAATGGTTTTGGCTTAGGAAATTATGAATTTTATTTCCTATTTTGTGGTGCAATAAATCACATAGCAAGTATGACTTTGTTCAACAACCCAAAGTGGCTTAACGAGTTTGAATATGACTACAAAACGGTAGATGAGGTTCCTCAATCTATATTTGATTCTATCAATAAGGATCTGGATAAAATAACCGGCGACAACCCGTTGGTAACCGTATTAATTGCCGCCTGGAACGAGGAGATCAATATTTTAAGATGTATTGGCAGCCTCTCAAAAACCAAGTGCAAATTCCCGATAGAAATTATTGTTGTTAACAACAACTCGAAGGATAAAACACAGGAAACGATTGATAAACTGCATATAACCGGCCTTTTTGAGCTTAAACAAGGCTGCGGCCCTGCACGTCAGTTCGGGCAGGAACAAGCTAAAGGAAAATATGTATTGTTAGCAGATGCGGATTGCTTTTATCCATCATGCTGGGTTGAAGAAATGACCAAGGTTATTGAACAGCCTGATGTAGTATGTATCTATGGGCGCTACTCGTTCATCAGCGAAGATAAATTCCCAAGATGGAAGTTATTTATACTGGAAAAAATGAAGGATGTTATCGCAGAGTTCAGGCAGTTAAACCGCCCATACTTTAACGCGTACGGATTAAGTATGGGTTACGTAAGGGAACTGGGACTAAAGGTTGGCTTTATCGAAACCAGTTTTTGGGGCGATGACGGCCAATTATGCCTTGGCCTGATGCAATACGGGAAAGTTAAACAAGTTAGGAGTAACAAAGCCCGTGTCTGGACTGGACCGCGTACCTTACAAAGAGATGGTAGTTTGGGTACCGCGTTTGCAAACCGCATAAAAAAAGAAACAAAACGTTTCTTTAAAAATTTCAACTCTAAACTGCCGGAAGACGCCGTTCACGAATCAAAAGCAAAGCAATAAATTAGCCAGACGCTAATCTATTGTTTTGAATATAGCTGTATTAAGCTTTAACCAGGTTATCGTAAATAGCTTCGATCTTACGGGTCATTTTAACAACATTAAAATCTTTTTGAATAGTTTGGCCCGCACCCTTGCCTATTTTAGCTCTAAGCGCCGGGTCATTATATAATAAAATCAGGGCGTCGGCAAGTTTTTGAGGGTCTTTAACAGGGATCAAGATACCATTTTCTTTATCTACAATAACCTCTTTGGCGCCATCAATGGCGGTAACAACAACTGCTTTTTCCATGGCTAAAGCCTCAAGCATACCGATAGGCAATCCTTCCCAAAGTGACGGCAGGCAATAAACATCAATAGCATTGAGCACGTTGGGCACATCCTGCCTGAAATCCATAAAAATGATCCTTAAATCAACGCCCAACTCTTTCGCCAGATTAACCGCATCTTCTTTCAGGTCGCCGTCTCCTACAAATAAAAACTTGATATCGAGTTCCTTCGGGATCAATGAAATTGCTCTTACCAGTGTTAACGGATCTTTCTGAATGGTCATTCGCACCACATAACCAACCAGCATCGTTTTTCTGTCGACGCCTAACTCACTCCGGATATCTGTAAAAGTACCTTCAGGATTGAATTTTTTAAGGTTAATGCCATATTTAACAACCGTAGAGCGCTCCATCGGGAAAAGCTTTTTGGCATCGTTATGATTGTTGTCAGATACGCAAATGGTGAGGGTTGATTTATCAACCAGGTACTTCTCGCCCATAATTCTCAATTTTCTTAACGGGAATTTTTGATCGGGGTGGAACGACCAGCCGTGTACGGTATAAACAACAGGGATCCCTAATTTACGGGCACTGTTGTTTGTATTTGAATTTGCGCGGGTACCATGCGCATGTACCAGATCTATCTTTTCTTTTTCAAGTATCTCGGTCACTTTACTCCATACGGTAAAGTTAAACGGCTTTTCTGTCGGGATGACATAGGTTTTATATCCATTAGCCTTCATACGGTCAACCATCGGGCCTTCGGTAAACGAAAGCACTATACTTTCATAGCGCTCTTTATCCAACTCTTCAACGAGGTCAATAACGTGAGATTCACCACCTCCAATTTTACCTTGACGAATAGTCTGTAATATCTTAATTTTTTTATTTGCCATTCTTGTATCCGTTAAATGGAGTTAATTCTTTATATCGTTAATGGTTGATTGATGTTCGTGCTTGGTAGCTACAGAAAGCTGGTTTGCTTTATTTGCCTTTGTTAATGCCAGGATCTGGAAAAACACAAACTTAGGCACTTGCCGTAATGATCTATATATGCTGTCACTGGCCTTAAAATGCCCCTGGGCTTTATAAAACATCGCGACGAATATAATTACCCCAACTACCCAGGCAATAAGCATAGCGGGCATTATAAAGATATCTACCAGGAAAAATAGGCCCGATAGCATAAAGATGATAAACAGTGGCGGCCTCATCAGCATCAAACTAAATAGAAACTGGTTCCAGCTAAACTTAACAATGCTGTTCAAATTCATTTTAAGGCCTAAAATTGAGAACTTAAACCAGGTATTGATCCAGCGGGCCCTTTGTTTTACCAGTTGGTCAGACTTGGCAGTTTTTTCATCAAAAACAACCGCTTGTTCTGCAAAGGCTATTCGCAAACCACGCTTCAAGATCTCATACTGCAAAATTTTATCAAACCCGGCACCGCCCATATTCAAATGCTCCAGGCATTCCCGGTAAATGGCTAAAGTAAATGCCATGCCTGAACCGGCTAATGATGCTGAGGAACCTGCGCTAAACAGCAACTTCCGGTCAATATATCTGT
>JAQBOP010000249.1 GCA_028287975.1 Mucilaginibacter sp.
GCAGATAGTGCTTTGGGTAAAAGCAGGCGGTTTACTGGTTATGATGGCTAATGACAGTGCCAATGTTGAACTACCTCACTTTAATAATTTAGCTGTAAAATTTGGATTACATTTTAACAATGATCTACAAAATCATGTTATTGATGATAAACATTTTAAAGATGGAGAGGTTGTGTATGTTGATAACGACATATTCAAATCAAAACCGAAGTTGTTTTTAAAAGATGTGTGCAGTATTAGCCTGAATGATCCGAATGCTAAACCTATATTTAAATCAGCCGATGGGTTAACAGTGATTGCTGCGACGGTTAAGTATGGCAAAGGCATGGTGTTTGCCGTTGGTGACCCATGGTTGTACAATGAATATGTAAACGGTAGATTGCCTGTTGCGTATCAAAACGACGTTGGGGCGAAAGAACTTACCGCCTGGCTGAAAAAACAAATAAAAAAATAACCAATTAGTATAACTTAAATTAAAAACATGAAATTAAAATTTATCGCGGGTGCGCTGCCTGCCCTGCTTTTGGTAGCAGCCTGTAACTCGTCAACAAAAACCACAACTGCTGACAGCGTTAAAACAGATTCTGTAGCAAAAAACGATACATCTACAAAAAGCGCGTCCTTTTATGTCCTCAAAAATAAAAACAACTTACAGGCTGTTTTTACAAATTATGGCGGCCGCATAGTGAGCCTGTTTGTTCCGGACAAAAAAGGTAAAATGACAGACGTAGTAACCGGGTTTAAAACTGCCGAAGAGTACAAAAAGTCTACCGAGCCTTATTTTGGCGCTACCATTGGCCGCTACGGAAACCGCATTGCTAAAGGTAAATTTATGTTAGATGGCAAACAGGTTACTTTAACTATAAATAATGGCCCTAATACGCTACACGGCGGTAAGGCCGGCTTTCAATATGTAATGTTTGATGCAACACGGCCTGATGATCATACTTTAGTATTCAACTACCTGTCAAAAGATATGGAAGGTGGTTTCCCGGGTAATGTAAAAGTGAAAATTACTTACAGCCTGAACGATGAGAATGAATTACACATGGATTACGAAGCTACTACTGATAAAACAACAGTAGTGAACCTGACTAACCACGCTTTCTTTAATTTAAACGGAGAGGGCAGCGGTACTATTTTAAATCACATAGTACAGATCAATGCTGATAAATATACCCCGGTTGATTCTACCTTGATACCTACCGGAAAATTAGACCCGGTTGCAGGTACACCATTTGATTTTAATAAACCAACTGCCATAGGCCTTAGGATTAAAGACAAGAACGAGCAGTTAAAAAATGGTAATGGATATGATCACAACTTTGTATTATCAGGTACAGCGCCCGGCAAATTTGCGCATGCGGCTACTGTAGTTGGCGACAAGAGCGGTGTAGTAATGGATGTGTATACTGAAGAGCCCGGCCTGCAATTTTACAGCGGTAACTTTATGCAGAGCAAAAACAAATTTAAAGGTGGCAGCAAAGATGATTTCAGAACCGCTTTTGCTATGGAGACCCAACATTTTCCTGATTCGCCAAATGAACCATCTTTCCCTACAACTACTTTAAAACCCGGAGAGACCTACAAAACTTCATCGTATTACAAGTTTTCGGTGAAAAAATAACCGGCATAAAAAGTATATGCAAAAAGGCGGTGGGTTTAAATTCATCGCCTTTTTGTTTTATAAGTTGGCATTATCTTGTTTATGCCACGTTTTTTCAATGATTAAAAATATACAAAACACAAGCACCTTATACACAGTTATTTGTAACTTTTTAAGTATAAATTTACTGACTTATACTTTGTTTCATTTTGTTTCACGGGTTTTTAGTAAATTGTTGATTAACAATATATTAACTTAAAATCTTGTTTCACTTGTTTCATTTGTTTCACACTTTCGTGAAACAAGATCATATCCTTGATACCTGGTTGAAAGCAAAAAGCCCTGATCTAACAGATCAAGGCTTTTTAATATCGCGTTAGCAATACAATCGCTTAGTTGTATATAAAGCTACCATCGCCTCTGCGCTGCATGTTCTTGCCATTACGTTGCGGCCGGCCACCCCATTTTTGAAGGTTAAGACGTAAACCTACCAGGAAGTAGCGGCTGTTAGTATTTGACAAGGTACTGATTTGCCCGCCATTTACTACCTGCTGTTGGATAAAGTCGTTTTGATGCAATACGTCATATACATCAAACGTAAATACCAGGTTTCTTTTCTCCAAAAATTCCTTTTGGAAACCCATATTAATTACAAACGGGTTAGTACTGTTTTTTACACCGGCTACCAGGTTCTTGGTAGCACTGTAATTGAGCTGGTAAGTTTGTTTGAAATAAAACTTACCGTCAATTGCAAACCTGGTTGTTGAATAGCTGGTCGGGGTCGCTCCGTTTATTGTGCTAAAACCACGCGTCAACGTGTAGCCAACGTAGGGATTTACTTCTATGTTATCATTGGGGTTAATTCTTGGCCCAAACCTGTTATCAAATGACCATGTAGTTTGGTGGAACAACTCGTTGGCTTCTTCGGCGGTTGCATAATTATAATTCACGCTTCCGTTCAATGATAAATTATATCGCCTGTCATCTAACTGCTTTGATATGCTGTAACCGGTGCCCCAGGCATATGAGCCGTTCAAGTTAAGATAATGTACCTCACGAAATGTGGCGCTCGTAGTGTCGCCGGGGATTGGAAGCGTTAAAATGTTCGTGGCAATTTTATGCGTATATAAATTTAAATAACCGCTAAGACTGATATTAAATCGTGAGTTTGCTATATAGTCATTATACTTTCCGTTAATGGAGTGATTAAACCCGGGGTCCAAATTAGGATTACCAACAATTACATTTAAAGGGTTACTACGGTCTGTAAAAGGCTGTATTTGATCAAATGACGGATCAATATTATTTCCATTATAGTTCAATTCTATTCTTTCTGTGCGAGACCATGAATATGAAAAGCGAAATGAAGGTATTACCTTAAAATTACTGCGTGAACTTGATACGTTTTGTGAAATACTATTGTTGACCTTGGTGCCGGCAAGATTATAGTTTATTGCCGTTGCACCGATAGACATATTTACTTTCTTGCCATCTAAACGATAATTAACAGTATATCTTGATTGAGTGATCGAGAAGTTGTAAATATTGCTTAAATCAGGCCGATAAACAACGGAATCTTGACCATTTGAATCTTTACGAATTTCCGTCTGTTGAGAATTGGCTGAGTTTTCAGACCTTGAAAATTCACCTCTGAATTCTAACAACGATACTTGATCTAAGGGTTCAGTATATGTAGCAGAACCATTAAACGATGTGTTTATATTATGTCTGTTAATCAATAGATGAACTAAAGAATCTTTTTTAACTGTATTCATCGTGGTATCTTTAAAATAAACGTAATGTTTATTGACGTCGCCATCTGATGTATTGTCGCTATGCGAATAGCCTAAGTTAACCGAGATATTTCTTTTCGGTTTCTTAAACAGGTGGACATAAAGCGCGTTAGCTCCAAAAGTTGTATTTGAACTTTTGTTGGTGCTTACACCATTACTTAGCAGGTGCGAAAAATTCTTATCTCCAAGCGTGTTGCTGAAGTCATCAGTCTCGTTGCGTTCGTAGTTATTAAAGTTTGAGGAATTTGAAACGCCGAATGTCGGATTCACTTGAATGAAATTCAGGCTGTCGGCTTGTATATCAATTTGAAAATGACCGTTTTGTCCGTTACCATGATTCTCGGCATTGCCATGTTGATCAAATTTTACCGGCCCGCCAAAGTTTTTGTCACTTTGCGCGGTGACATAGTTACCATATTGATGGTTTATCGAATTGTTATTGTTGAACCAGTAAGAATAGTTTGTATTTACCTGTACTTTTTTACTCCATTGATCGCGGTAGCTCAAAGAGGGAGAGCCGGATTGCGTAGTTCCCGGGTTGCCGCCGCCGATACCATCCACAGTGCTTTTGGCGTCGCCAATTACGCTTATTACCTGGTTGGCATCAATACGCTGTACCGATACCTGGGCATTGTACCTGCCATTATTGCCCCCTTGGTCAGTTGTACGGCCGGTAATACCAACAGACCTATCAGGCTTGGTGGTAATGTTTAATATCTTTTGAGGAACCCCTGTTTTAATACCCGTACGTGCAGCCTGATCGCCATAATCGTCAACTATCTGCAGTTTTTCAACTATATCCGCCGGTAAGTTTTTAAGGGCTTGTGCAACGCTGCCACCGGCAAATTCTTTACCGTTTAGTTTGGCTTTTACCACAGCTTCGCCCTGATGTATTAATGAACCATCAGAGCCAACTTCCATGCCCTCCATTTTCTTTAACAATTCGTCAAGAGTGGCATTGGCCCGAACCTTATAGTCACTTGCACGGTACTCAACCGTATCGGTTTTATAGGTTACGCTGGGCGTTCCGTTAATTTTTACTTCGTTAAGCTGGTTGGTCTCGGTCTTTAATGTTATCGGATCCAGAACTATTTTTTTAGCGACATCGCTATTAAGATATTTTTTTACAAACGTTGTACTGCCTATACTTGAAACAGTAACATTAAATACTGCTTTTTTTACACTTTTAAAGACAAATATGCCATCCTCGTTTGTAGCGGTTCTGATAGTATCCGCGGCTGATTTTAAGGTCACCAATGCGCCTATAACAGTTTCTCCTTTTTCATCCTTTACTACACCGCTTACTTCGCGGGTAGGTAAGGGTGGGGGCGGCTGTGCCGGCTTATTTTGGGCCGATACTTTAAAAGAAATCAGTAATAATAAAATGGGTATAATCAGTAAATTTTTTTTCATATTAGGGTATAAGTATTATTATAAGGGTATCAGAGCAAATTTACTTTTTGGCCAAAGTATATTTACCCCAAAAGTCTGTCGGGGCCAATAGCTCCTGATAGTCTATATTATTTCGTCCGCCGCCAGCGCCTCCACGGCCACCGCCTCCACCACGACCGCCACGACCTCCTCCGCCACTTCCAAACCCACCGGTAGTTGGTGTAGGTATTCCGCTAAGCATGATCTGGTAACTAAATTCTTTTGCTGCATCGGCAGATAAGCCCAGGGCCTTAAGCGGTACTGCTACCTCGCAGGTTAGGCTTCCCTGGTCGTCATAACCCACTAATGCTTTAATGCTATATTCATTATAGATGGATATTAAAGTATCGGTAATGTCTTTAAAGCCTAGAACTTTAATTTCCTTGGCTGCCTCGATAAATTGTTTATGAGCTTCCTCGGTAGCAGCTTTAGCAGCCGAGTCCGACAAAGGCACCCCACCATTTCGTCCCCCGCCGAAACCACCGCGTCCACGTCCCCCACGCCCAACGGCCCTGCCTACAACAGGGTAAGTAATGCTAAATGCGTCTTTGTCGCTTTTCTTATCGTTGGTATTTATATTAAGGGTAATACCGCCGGCTGCAATTTTTGCATTATTTGTAGCATCGGTCGATTTTGCAACCAGGTACAAATATTTTTCATCGTTAGCTAAAGTGTAATATAACTTAACGGCCTTGTTATAAGCTTGGAAATTATTGTTCCACTCGGCAATGTTGCCATCAATTTTAGCATTCGGAACTGCCCATAAACCAGCGGCTTGCACACTTTTTAATTTATCCTGGGCAAAGAGATGCGAAATGCAAAATGCAATTAAAAGTGTTGATAGCATACATTTTTTCATGTCGATAATTGTTTAAAATTGATGACTGTGAAATTACGGCGAAGTTTAATCAATATTACAATGTCATATAATTGTTGCTTAAATGTCATATGATTGTTGCACAAAAGGTTAGTATGACTGGTATATACATGATGTAAGAAATATCGGCGAAGGTATTTAAATAGGCCGTCATATTAAATGAAAAAAAAGTGAAAACTCTTTTAAAAAATATTTGCAGCAGTGATTTTAAATCCTACCTTTGCAAACCCAATCGGGATGTAGCGTAGCCCGGTATCGCGCCACATTTGGGATGTGGAGGCCGCAGGTTCGAATCCTGCCATCCCGACTTTTAGCGATACCACTAAGTGTCAAAAACCTCTAAATCAATGATTTAGAGGTTTTTTTTATGTTTTCTTAATCAGAAAATATCAATAAATATCATCAGTTTCATGTCTTATTCGTGGTCTGTTTTTAAGGCTTTATATTCACTTTTTAAAGCTTGTAATCTGCTGACTTATAAATAGTTAAGTGCGTCGTTTGATACTTCTTGACGACAATTGACACTCCAAAATATTGAAATTGTGTCTCTTTAAAATTATTAAGTATCTGATTATTAGTTTTTTAATTCAAAAAATCAGGACGATGAACCCTAAAAAAAGCACTTTTGGTCTTATTTTCTTCACAAAAAAAGCCAACGAAAACGGCGAATGCCGTATTTATTCCCGTATTACCATTAACGGTAAAAGCGTTGACCTGTCCACTAAACGGATAGTCAATAAGATCTTATGGAACTCCGCCAAGGGCATGGCCCGCGGCACAAGCAAGGAATCCCTCGAAGTCAACGATTATCTTGAACAGTTCCGTTCAGGTGTTGTGGATGCCTACCAGGAAGCGATAATACAACAAAAGCCACTTACCCCCGAAAACATCAGAAATACCTTTTTAGGCCAGGATGAAGCCGCACATACTTTTCAAGACCTTTTTAATTACCACAACGAACATGAAAAACAAGTGCTGGCCAAAGGCACTATGAAAAATTATTATACCACCCAGGACTATATTCTGCAATTCCTGAAAAAAAGCAAAAAATCTGCCGGATGGGACATTAGCCAGCTATCCTATAAATTTATCGCGGACTTTGAATTGTTCCTGCGCACGTTCAAACCGGCTGACGATCCGCAGCCTTTGAATAATAACGGAGTGATGAAGCATTTAGAACGCTTCAAAAAAATGAACAATATGGCTGTTACGATTGAATGGCTGGATAAAGACCCGTTCGTTAAACATAAGCTCAAATTTATATCCAAAGAACGCGGCTACCTAACCGATGAAGAATTGGCTGTTGTCGAAACAAAAGAACTGGAAACCGATAAGCTTAACTATGTGCGCGACTTGTTTTTATTCGGCTGTTACACCGGCCTATCTTATATTGACACCGTTAATTTGACCGCGCATAATCTTGCTATCGGTATTGATAAAGAACAATGGCTGATTACCCAACGGCAGAAATCATCCAAGCCAGTTAAACTACCACTTTTACCATTGGCTGCACAGATCATTGCTAAACATCGGGATGATCCCCGCGCACAACAAGCGGGCACCATATTCCGACCGATCTCTAATCAGAAACTAAACGACTATTTAAAAGACCTCGCCAGGAAATGTGAGATTGATAAAAATTTCAGTTTTCACCTGGCGCGGCACACATTTGCCACAACGGTAACATTGGCGAACGGCGTACCCATAGAAACCGTGAGCAAAATGTTGGGACATACCAAAATATCCACTACACAGATATATGCCAAAGTTATCGAACGCAAAGTAAGCGACGATATGAAGATCCTACGTGAAAAACTCAATAATAAAACACAGGACGACAACAATCAAATTGCGATAAATAATTAATCATAAACTGAGGTGTCACAAAATGTGACACCTCAAAAACTAAAACAACATGGATTTAGAACATATTAACAGTGATCAGATAGCTGATAAGATATATTTGATAAGAGGCATAAAAGTTATGTTAGATAAAGATCTTGCTGAATTATATGGTGTTGAAGCAAGGCGTTTACGTCAGCAGGTTAAAAGAAACGCAAATAGATTTCCCCAACATTTTATGTTTCAGCTTTCAGTTGACGAAGTAAACTTTATGGTGACACAAAATGTGTCACCATCGAAAAAGACGTTCGGAGGTACATTACCTTATGTGTTTAGCGAATATGGCATCCTGATGTTAGCGAACGTGATTAAAAGCCAGCAGGCCATCGCTATGAGTATCAAAATCATCGAAGTATTCATCAAATTCAGGGAAATGTTAATGAACCAAAAAGACATATTATTGAAATTCGAGCAATTGGAAAAGTTGGTTATACAGCATGACGACGATATTCAATCTATCTTTAATGCCCTTAAACAATTAATACAGCAAAAGAACGAGCCCAGGGAGCCGGTTGGATTTAAATTAAAGTCGCAATGATTTAAAACAATAATAGACTACAGTTATGTCGGTAGATCTTTAGCATAAATGATCCCAATTGTTTGTGCTTCACGCGGTGTGATAAATTTAATGGGCTTAGTAATGCCCATCAATTGGTGTAATTTAGAAATTGCCTGGAAATACTTGCCAGGTACATGAAATGAGCGCTCGTTGATCCACTCGCGCAAATGCTGGTAATGTGGTTGCAGCTCGGGGTATTTTTTAAGCGAAATATTGCGGACATTTTCCAGCCCCTTGCGACAAATAGCCTGTTTGTCTTCGGGAAGATGCTTAAGCGAGATCAGCAGCCGGAGATATTCATGCAGCCAATACACCTGATTAACACCGCCTTCTTTGATCCGTTGTTGGTAATTTTTATTTAGGTCGCTTGGGCCGAGAAACCGATCGATGGTATAGCCCAGGCTAAGATAGTCAGGTAAAAACAGATCGTGCTCAAGCACATTATTGATTTGGGAGGTCAGTTCTTTTAATGGTTCATCATCGGTTGTGAAACCAATCCCATACACCCCATGCCTTAATGGCATCACGAGGTGTAGTAGTTCATGTACCAGCGCTTCTTCTGGAAAGCCTTTGGATGACAAGTAAATTTCTGCCAGCGGAACAGGCTGTGGTGTGCCATTAAATTGAACATTACGAACAAAACGGCTCAGCGTATCATCTGTTTTCTGAAAAGTTATGTTTGGGCCATAAAACCAAACTACTTCGTCTATAAGTGGTTCGACTTTAACTTGTTGTGCCGGGCTGATAAAGGCAAGTAAGGTATCTTTAATGGTTTCCATTAAGCTAAACTACAGGTTATTTCAATAAATACATTTTATTTGATAACCGTATATTTACACGATGGTATCTAATAAAAGTTTCCTGCAAAAGCTGGAAAATCAACTCGAAGAAATTTATCCAATTATTGATACGTTAATGGATAACTCTGAGATATATTACCATGACACCAATGGGCGAAATGGAAATGTTATTTCTTTAGGTTCTCCTGTCAATCATTACCGAAAGAAAGATGAAAAATCACAATTGATCGCACGAGAGAAGTTTGTTAAGTTTCTCGATAACATTGAATTGCTTTTGCAGCGCGCTAATCCTAACACGGTTAAGCGTACAAAGGAAACAGAGAAACGACTGATCAAATTCATCGAACAAGACCGATATGGCGTTCCAGCCAGCACGGAAGGAGGAAAATTATTTTTCAGGAAGCAGTCGGAGGCTTTTCGACAACTGATTGAGCTTTTTAAAAAAGACAGTCATGAGCAAATAATCGTGCCAGATACCAATGCATTAGTTCAATTTCCTGATCCGACAGCTTACCGGAAATTGTTTGCTTCTCCATTCACGCTGCTGATTTTACCAACAGTGCTTTCCGAACTGGACAAATTAAAGATCAATCATCGTAACGAGGCTTTTCGTGAAAAAGCCAAATCGGCGATCAAAAGACTCAAAGGGTTCCGAACACAAGGCGACGTGTTAGCCGGAATTACGATTGACAAAACAATTACCGTTAAAATGATCCCAAGTGAACCTGATTTTCAAAAAACACTTAAATGGCTTGATCCCAATAATGAGGATGATCGAATTATTGCCAGTGCTCTGGATTTACAAGTACAGCATCCCGCCGATAGTGTGGTGTTAGTGACGTCCGACATTAACTTACAGAATAAAGCTCAGGCGGCAATGCTGACTTTTGCGGATACTGATGATATGGAATAGCTATTGATAGTGTTTTTAATATAGTTTCGATAGGCCCGCTAATCTGCTTAAGATTTTATTGATTTTCGTTAAGCCCGTGTAAAAGCATCTGCGATCCAAGGTTATTTATACTGAATTGTGTGCCGCCTGCTCCAATAACACTGACATCAACGAGGCCCGCCGAATACAAAGCGTCTGTTAAGCCGCCTTCATAAAGCCCTGGTTTTCCATTAAGCGCTCTTGAACTGTAATTTTTAAGTTGGTATAGGTCTGCTATAGAAACCCTCTCTAATACCATACTTAGCCTTAGAAATTCTCTCATATCGATTTCACTTGCCACCTGGGCTTTGAACAGGTTAAGTATCAGATCAATTTTCCCGAGGTGATTTGTCCTGACTATTATATCAATTAAAACCTCACCGCTTTTTTCCTTTAATTCGTGTAGTGAATCCAGTTCGTCCATAAATCTTTGGCGATCCAAAGGCGGAATATCACTGATCCCAAAAAGAAATTTAGTTAATTTTTTATGTAGTCGTAACGCGTTATAATTATTAAAGCTATCACTTAATTTTTTGAACGTATCAATAACCGGAAGTTGGGTTGCTAAATCCACTATTACCCCAAGCACATCAATTCCAGTGGAAATTTTGTTTGCCAAATCATTGTCAGCAATATGTGCTTTTAGATTGTTTCCAAGTAGTTCGAGCGAATCTTCTTCCATTAATTTTTTATAAGTTTCATCATTGACTATAGGTAAAATATAAAATAAATTACACCAAGACCAATTTATTCAAACCCTTTGATGTTTAACTCGTCAAAAAGTTTTTGTTTAGTCAGGTCAGGCTGATTACAATAGTTAATTGCTTTTCTGACCTTATCTGAAAGATCAAGGTAGTCCTGAATAATATCGCCTTTATATTCTCCGCCATGAACAATAGCGTTTCGCTTATTGTATAATTTCTTAATGCTTGCATAATTTTCCTGGAACTGTTCCTTGGTTTCGGCAATGATTAATGCAAGATGCCTTGCAATTGTATGGGCGATTTGATCTTTCCCCAAATTAAATAAACTCTCCAGACAAGTCATTAGTGTTATAAAACGGATATGCCCATCGGGTATATCATAAACAACCGTAAAGTTTTTAATGGCCAGTTCTGTCAGGCTATTATACTCATATTTAGCACGCAGGCTATGGGACAGTTCTGCTGACTCCTCATCCGTTACCTTAAAATCACCAAATGAGCCAATAGCTATTTCATGCTTACGTGAGGTGATCTGCCGGGAAACCGATGTGATCTGGAAAAGCTGTGAAAAACGAATTTCCCCGATTTTATAAAGTCTTAACTGTAGCAAAAGATCAATAACCTCTGTGTGAAATTTCCTAAATGAAGTACGCTCTGGAATAAAGTCATCAAAATCCCCTGTTATCTTATAGGTTTCTATTTTCTGTAACAGCATTAAGCCCGGATATTCCATGTGCATAAACATCTGTCCGAAAGAAGCTGAATGTACGAGCGCACGGCGTAAATCCTCTGATATACCTTTAAATTCCCTTCCAATCCGAATATTGTGTGGGCGGTCATTATTTTTAGGCACATTGAGTATTTCTGAAAAATCAGTTTCAAATTCAGTGGCATCAATCCATCGGAAACGGTATCCTAGTTTTTCCAGCGCATAATTTAACTTTAACACGGATATGTCTGCGTTCAAAACATGTGCGTAGGTTTCAATAATATGTTCGCCTTTGTCGATCATTAGTTTTTATTTCAATAAAAACTTTGCAATAGCGCCACCTATGCCAAAAGCAGTGACAATAATCCACCAATAATTTTTGAGCATTTCTACAAATTTGTTTTGTTCATCGAATGACCGCAATCGCGCTTCTTGTTCCCGGATGGTTTGCTGATACGCTAAATTCTCATTTTGCAATTCAATGTTTTTCCTTTGTAATTCTTGAAATGAGGTGTCAGCTATAACCTCAGCGGCTGCCTTATCATATTCCGCTTCAAAACCGCCATTGGCCATAAAAATAGCTGCCGGTCGTTCCTTAAAAAGCATTAATGGCAGATCATGTTCAATCACATTTCCAACTTCGCTGACCAACCCGTGAGTCACTAAAACATGCACCAGGCTGTAAGCTAATTTTTCGTCTTGATTGAAGATATCCAATACTTTTTCTCGGTCAATGTTATCGTTTTGTCCAAACGCATTAAGTACCTGGTCTAATTGAATACATTGTTCTTTGGTAAGTTTCATATAAGGTTTATTGCCAGTAAATATAAAATAAATCATACCAAACTTTGGTACAGCTTTTATAACTACCCGATTTTACCCCATCAACTTTGCTGTCATAAATCATCAAATTATGACAGCAGTACACCAACACATCGACAGCAAGCAATCTATCCGACGCGATCAATTAATCACCGTTGGCGATCTGGAGACCTTCAAAACCGACCTTCTCACCGAAATAGCAGGCATTGTAAAACATACCGGCGGGCAAACTCCTAAACGCTGGCTGAAAGCTGCCGAAGTACGCAAGTTACTCGGCCTTTCTCCCAATACCTTAAAGAACCTGCGAAATAACGGTACGCTGCCCTATACACAACTTGGCGGCGTATTTTATTTCGATTACAACGACCTACAAAAAGTTTTTGAGGAATTAAAAACTGCACCTCATGGCCGCTAACAAATTACAGGGCTATGGCAAGGATGTGCCGCCGTTAGCGGCACACGTTCACATCTACTTTGACCAGCAAGGTATGACTGCACAAGAGGCCACTCAATTCTTTCTGCATCACGAAGCCAGTAACTGGTGCTATGCTGGAGGCCAACCAATCCGTGACTGGAAAGAAGAAGCCAATAAATGGATATGGGAAATCTTATCCGTCCAAAACTGGCGGCGGATCAAACCAGCAAATTTTAACTAAGTATAAGCCTACGAAAGGGCTGCCGGAATGAAGAAGTTTATAAGATTTATACAGATTTCTTATAAAAATTACACGCCTCACCGCGTGAGCGAGGAGTATTTTTGTCCACAAAAATTCCTCGCCCTCCCTTCCGAAGTCAGTCCGGGTAAAACCAATAAGATCAGTATCATGCCGAGGAAAAAGGCCAGCGATCAGGATGAATTATTTATTGTGCCGGTGAGGACGCGTGTCACCAAAGCTACCGCCGATAGGCTGGAAAAACTACGGGCGTTTAGCGACTGCCATTCTATCGGCGAACTGGCCAGGCGCATTCTTTCGGGCGGCACCATCACGATATTTCATAAGGATGCCAGCATGGATGATGCAATGGAACAGTTGGTGCTGATCCGCCGGGAACTGAAAGCTATCGGCATCAATATGAACCAGGTTACCCGAAGTTATCACCAAAGCCGGGACGAAAAAACCAAAGGGTTTTACGCCCTTAAACTGGCGGCGCAATACCAGGAGGCCGCCGCCCGTATCAACCTGCTTTTATCGCTCATTTCACAATTATCCAAAAAATGGTTGGCAAAATAAGTATCGGTAAAAGCCTGATCGGGGTACTCAATTATAACGAGAACAAGGTTAAGGAAGGCCATGCCCTTTGTTTGGATGCAGTAGGTTATGGCCGTGAAGGTGGCGAATTGTCCTTTTATGAGAAGCTGAACCGGATGCAGCGCCTAACCGCTTTAAATCCAAAAGCAAAAACCAACGCGTTGCATATCTCCCTGAATTTCGACCCATCTGAAAAGCCAAGCGATGAATTATTAAGAACTATTGCCGCCAGCTACATGGAGAAGATCGGTTTTGGCGAACAGCCCTATTTGGTTTACCGGCATACTGATGCCGGACACGATCACATCCATATCATGACGACCAATATTCAAAGTGATGGTAACCGTATCGATCTGCATAATATTGGCATGAACCGCTCCGGCCCCGCGACAAGGGAACTCGAAATAGAGTTTGGCCTGGTCAAAGCAGAAGAACAAAAGCAAGCCGAGCCTTTCGTACTAAAGCCGCTGGAAAAAATCAGTTACGGTAAATCAGAAACCAAAAGAGCGGTCAGCAATACAGTAAATGCCGTCATGCGGGATTACCAGTTTACCAGCCTGCCGGAATTTAATGCGGTATTGCGGCAATTCAATATCATAGCAGATGCCGGAGCGAAAGGCACCCGGATGCAGGAAAATAAAGGTCTGTTGTATTATATCACCGATAAGGGCAATAAAAAAAGCGTCGGTATCAAAGCCAGTAGTATTTACGGCAAACCGACAGTCAAGGAGCTGGAAAAACGCTTTGTAAAAAATGCGGAGAACCGAAAGGAACATCACAAAGCCATTGCAGCTAAAATTGACAGGATACTCAGCAATCCTGCTATCACAACCAAATCAGGCTTCATCAAAGAACTGCACAAACAGCAGGTTCACGCATTATTCCGCACAAACGATCAGGGCATTACCTATGGGGCTACGTTTATTGACAATGAACACAAAGTCGTTTTTAACGGCAGCGACCTGGGTAAAGCGTATAGTGCAAACGCCTTAAACGAAAAGTTTGCCGCTAATGAAAGTGAGCCGAAACCACAAACAAAAGTCAAATCAAAATCGACCAGGCAACGTAATCGGCTATCCAAAGGCAGCAAGCAAACGATCAGGCTGGATAAGGACTGGCAGCCACAGATCAAGTTGCCGAAACCGCCATCATTGTTCAAACCCTTATTAGAAAACCCACCGATACAACAAGGCCAGTTTAAACCTCAACGCAAAAAGCGCCGGAGGAAACGCTACCATTTATAAACTAACACACGCTTATTATGCAGACAGGAGAAAATACACACGAATTGCGCAAGATCATGGACTTTACCCGCTTTGGCAGTATGCTGATACTGGCCATTCATTTTTATAGTACCTGCTACCAGGCATTTGCAGACTGGCACCTCACATCGGTACTGAGCGCCCGCATCCTGTCTAACCTGCTCAAAATAGGTATGTTCAAAACCACAATGGCCGTTAAAGGCAGTAGTCTATTATTACTGGCTGTTTCTCTGATTGGTGTAAGGGGACGTAAGGACGATAAAATACAAGTTAAGGTCCTCGTTAGTTATATCCTATTAGGGTTAGTATTATATGCGGGTGCCGAACTGATCTTATATATCGGGTTAACGGTCCAAACAATGACAGTTACTTATATCGGCATTACCATAATTGGGTATTTGTTTATCCTGAGCGGCGGCGCACAATTATCACGCCTGATCCGGCTGAACCTGGTCAAAGACATTTTTAATAAACAAAATGAAACTTTCCCGCAACAGGAGGAATTGCTCGAAAACGAATACTCCATCAATTTACCGGCACGTTATACTTTAAAGGATAAGATCAGGAACAGTTGGATCAATATTATCAACCCCTTCAGGGGGCTGTTGGTGATTGGCAGCCCTGGCGCGGGTAAATCGTATTTTATTATCCGGCATATCATTACACAGCATATCAAAAAGGGTTTTACGATGTTCCTGTACGATTTTAAGTTTGACGACCTGACCAGGATCGCTTATAACACCTTGTTAAAACATCATTATGGTTATAAGGTTAAGCCTCAATTTTATGTCATCAACTTTGACGACCTGAACAGGACGCACCGTTGCAACCCGCTGGAACCGCAAAGTATGGAAGACCTGACCGATGCGACCGAGGCCAGCCGGGCCATACTGTTGGGTTTGAACCGGGAATGGATACGTAAACAAGGCGATTTTTTTGTCGAGTCGCCTATTAATTTCGTAACAGCCATGATCTGGTTTTTGCGGAAATACCAGGGCGGCAGGTATTGCACTTTGCCGCACGTCATCGAATTGATGCAGGCAGAATACGCCGTATTGTTCCCGCTCTTAAAGACCGAACCGGAGGTCGAAGTATTGATCAACCCCTTTGTTTCCGCTTTTGAGAATGAGGCAATGGAACAATTAGAAGGGCAAATCGCCAGCGCCAAGATCGGGCTGGCGCGTTTAGCTTCCCCTAAAATCTATTATGTACTTTCCGGTAACGATTTTACCTTAGATATTAATAATCCCCAAGAGCCGAAGATCGTTTGCGTGGGAAATAACCCGCAAAAGCTGCAAACTTATGGCGCGGTATTGTCATTGATCTTCTCTAAAGCGCTCAAACTGGTCAACCGCAAAAATCAGTTGCCATGCAGTATTATAGCGGATGAATTTCCAACGATCTATTTTAATAACCCTGAAACCGTGATCGCGACAGGCCGCTCAAACCGGATTGCAACCACCTTTGCGGTACAGGATAATAGCCAGCTAAAAAAAGATTATGGGCGCGAACAAGCCGAAGTGATTATGAATATTCCGGGCAATGTGATCTGTGGTCAGGCGAATGGCGATACCGCCAAACAGCTTTCGGAACGCTTCGGTAAAATTATGCAGCAAAGGGAAAGCGTATCGATGAACGGCCAGGATACATCGGTCAGTCGTTCTACCCAATTAGAAGCATCTATTCCACCTGCTACCATATCTGCGCTATCATCCGGCGAGTTTGTGGGTATGGTGGCAGATGACCCCAATCAGAAGATCAGCTTAAAAGTTTTTCATGCAGAGATCATTAATGATCACGAGGCTATTGCTAAGGAAGAAGCGGCTTACCAGCCGTTGCCCGAAATGCAAAAGGTCAGTCATGTGATGGTTATCGAAAATTATCAGCGGATCAAACTGGAGGTGCAGAGTATCATTGAAGATTATTTAGCCAATGTACAGGAGGAAATTAAAGCGGCGATGGTTCAATTTGCACAGCTGATACCAGCCGCGGCTGATGATAATGTAAAGAAACATTTGTTCGCCATGCTGCAAAAAATCAAAGAAACCGACGGGTTGACCTTAAAGGAAACCTTATTAGCATTTAATATGGAAAAAGAAGCTGCGACGCGGGATTTAAAGCTGTTGAAAGATGCCGGATTGCTGAAATTTAGCGGACCGAACAAGACCGGGAAGTATAAACTGACAGATAAAGGCATGGCTTATCTTGCTGCTCAATAGGATTTAACAATTCCTTAAAACTATTTTAAAATAAAAATTCTGTAAATTAGGGCCTGATTAATTAGCTCAAATGTCCGGTATCGCCCATAGGCTCATCAATGAAAAAGAACTGTTCGCAGCTTTTGCGGACGGTGATGAGGCTGCGTTTCGGCAAATTTACCATCACTACAATAAACGCCTGGTGCCCTTTGTCTGGAAGATGACCCGTTCGGACGAGATCACTAAAGAGGTCATTCAGGAGATATTTATTAAACTATGGCTGAACCAGGCAGATTTTAAGACGATCCAACATCCTACCGCTTATATTTTCCGACTGGCGACCAATAAAGCAATGGACGGGGTACGCAAAATAGCCCAGGACACCGAACTCGTTAAAAAACTGATCGTACTGCACCCGGACTGGACCAACAACACTGAAGACACAATTGCATTCAACGAAAGCCAGGCGATGATCAATTCGGCGGTCAACGAATTACCCTCACAACGTCAGTTGATCTACCGCCTTAGCCGTGAGGAAGGTTTGAGCCTGGAGGAGATCGCGGAAAAGCTGGATATTTCCCGCAGTACCGTTAAAAATCAGTTGGGCCATGCCTTGCGTTTTATCCGCGAATTTTTAGAGCGCCGGGCCAGTATGTTCGCGCTATTGTTATTTCTATATAGCAATAAAAAATAATTATCCTCATTGTCAGCGTGTTATAAAACGCGATAGTCCTAAATCCTTTCCCGTCCGTCTCATCGTCAAATTCCGTCAAAAAACAGCATTTGACGACTTACCAAATAAATTAACGATGCCAGCAAACGAAGCGCATTTTAGAGAATTGTTCCGTAAATATTCGGAGAACACGGCGACCGCGGAAGAACGCACCGAGTTGTTCCAATTGATCCGCGAACGCGGTAATGAGCAGGTTTTTGGGGAATTAATGTTGAACGAACTGGAAGGCACAGTACCGCAGGGTGACTATGACCAGCTTTATTGGGATGGGGTGTTTAATGAACTGATCGAAAAGGCACAGCAACCTGAAGAAAAAAAGGTAAGGCCATTGATCTGGCGCAGGCTGGCGGTAGCCGTATGCGCCTTACTGATCATTTCCGTTAGCGGTTATTTTATTTTACATAAGGAGCCTGTGCAGCAGACAGCGCAAAACGATCCTGAACAACTGGCGCCTTTGCAAAAGGGAGTAACACTGACACTGGCAAATGGCCAAAAAATGTTGCTAAGCAAAAAACATAGCGGACAATTAGTGCAAATAGGTAGCGCCCGTATTAGCCAGCAAGACAGTTTATTAAACTATTCCGGGAACGCAGGTAATGAAGAAGTGAAAATGAATACGCTGACCAATAATAGCAGCAGTAAATTCAGTGTTACCTTATCGGATGGCACCCAGGCTACTCTCGACATTGGTTCAACCTTAACTTATCCGGTCGTTTTTAATAACGCAAGCCGTTTGGTAAGTATGACCGGCCAGGCGTATTTTAAGGTTAAGCACCTATCCGGGCAGCGTTTTATCGTCAAAACAAAGGATCAAACCACGGAAGATATCGGTACCGAGTTCAATATTAACGGCTATGACGACGAGCCAGTAATTAAAACCACCCTTGTTGAAGGCAGCGTGCGGGTAAATGAACAGCTGTTAAGGCCAGGTCAACAGACTATGGTTAGCGGAACGGCCCTGAGTATTAAAACCGCCGATATTGAATCGGTTACAGCCTGGCTTCAGAGTAAACTGATTTTTGAAAAGGAACCGCTGGAAAATATCATGCGGCGAGTAGCCCGTATTTACGGGGTGCAGGTCGTTTACCAGGATGAGGAGGTTAAAAAATACACCTACTTCGGTTCGGTCAATTACACCAAAAAGCTTTCTTCGGTACTTAACTTTTTCCGTAAGGCGGGCAGGGTTGACTTTTCAGTTGAGGGTAAAACAGTAACGGTATTTAAAGCAAAAAGTAAGAAATAATGATTTAACCTACTTAATTAATTAAAACGAATCCAAAACAAAGAAAGGAGAACACCGGAAAAAAAGATTTACAAAAAGAAAGCGGGTCAGCCGGAAAAACAAAAAGCCAATAGTGGTGGAACACTACTGGCCTACGTCGGGGTCACCCATTGAAAATTATAGTCGTTAAACAGATTTT
>JAQBOP010000288.1 GCA_028287975.1 Mucilaginibacter sp.
ACCGGGCAAACCCGTGATGTAGTTTGTATTTGCTATCAAACCAATTGCTTAACCCTGTCAAAAGAATTTAACGCAAACAACTTTAACAGTAAGGAAACCCCTGTTCCCGAAGGGCAGCTTGAACTGATAGAGAATGATCCGTTGTTTATGGCAAGCGGACCTACCTATCCTTACTCTTTTGCAGGAGAACGCGTACATATCGACGGGGTATCACAAAAAAGATTAGGCTACCTGGCAGGTTTATCGGTTATCAGACTGCTTGAATCAAAACCGGGCAAGGGGCTAACGCCCACAAAATTCACTGTAGCGGGCGATACCGCAATTGTTAAATTTAATGTCCCGGCCCCACCGTTGGTGCTTGATACAGTTGCTGTAATAAATCCCGGCAATTACGGCTTTAGCGTTATCGACCCTGCAAATACCAATATCCTGCAAAAAGTGATCGTGCAAAATGACGAGGTAAAGCTGGTATGCAAAAAATCCCCTGTCGGTTGCAAAGCCAGGTATGCTGTAAATGGCAAACGCGACAAAAGTGGCTACAAATATGGCCCGAGAGGCAACCTCCGCGATTCGCAGGGCGATAAACTAACAGCGACCATATTAAAAAAAGTGTATCCGCTTAATAACTGGTGTTACCAGTTTGATGTATTAGTGAACTAATTAGTTACGCCCGGGATTCATGCAATCCGTTCCTACATCTACAATTCTCCCTTTGCAAACCCAACCGTTGTACGGTATAATTGAGGCGAAACCTCGGCATTGTTTTTAAAAAACCTGCTGAAATAAAACTCATCCTGGAAACCTAATTCGTACGCTATTCTTTTTACAGGTTTTGACGTTAAGTACAACTCCCGCTTAGCTTCGATGATAAGCCGCTCGGCAATAAGCGCAGTCAAAGTTCGGTTAAAATGCGTTTTACTTAACCGGTTCAACGCTTTGGTGGTGATATTTAGTAACTGAGCGTAATAGCCCGGGCTATGTTTGGTACGATAATGTTCTTCAATAGCGTCTTTAAGCGTTTTTAAAATAAATGGCTCATCTTGTTCATGCTTCTGCTCATCAACCGGCAGTCGCTGCATTTTTAACCGAGATGCGTTGATGAGAAAGATCTTTAAATAAGCGACCATTAACTCATATTGTGCCGGCGCCGGGTTTTGCATTTCGGTTTTCAACCTTGAAACAACCGTTAACAGCTCATCCATTTCGTGCTGCTCCAATTGTAGTAGCGGCGGCTCATAAATATTATTGAAAAGCACGCCATTGCAAGCTACTTCCTCCTGATGTTTATGAATACAGAAAAAATCAGGATGGAAATTGATCAGTATACCCTTAAATGTCCCTTCAGGTAGTATTACAAAAGGCTGGTAAACCGAAAAACACATTAACGCGGTTTCCCGGAACTGGTATTCAGAAAAGTCGGCTTCTAACTTACCGGCACCTTTCGTTACCAATAGTATGGAGTAGTAATTATAAACCCGTTGCCTGTTAAAGTATTTTTCATCATCAAATTCAAATACTTTAAAGGCAAGCTCTTTGGTTTGCGGGTTTATTAGTGTAAAGGCTGTTTGCGCTGTCAAGTCAGTAGCGTTACAAAAGTTTTCTTTGCGATTCAGAGATCGCCAGATCGTTGATACTGGCATAGCGCTTACACATCAGTCCGTTTTCATCAAACTCCCAAAGCTCGTTACCGTAGCTGCAATACCATTGCCCGGTATGGTCATGCCACTCGTACTCAAAACGCACCGCCATCCGGTTTTCCCGGAAACCCCAAAGCTCCTTTTTTAATTTGTAATCGAGCTCCTTTTCCCATTTTTTGGTAAGGAAAGCTTTAACCTCATCGCGGCCATTAATAAATTCGGTACGGTTGCGCCATTCGGTATCTATGGTATAGGCAAGGCATACCTTTTCGGGGTCTCGGGTGTTCCAGGCGTCTTCGGCAAGTTGTACTTTTTGCGTTGCTGTTTCAAAATTAAATGGCGGGAATGGTGGTTTCTGTTCCATAAGTTTAAAAGTTGAAGGATGGATAAAGATACCTTATCCATCCTGTTATCATTTAATTATAATGTCAAATAGCCGCTGCTTCAAAAAGCTCAACTTCCGGAAAATCTACCAAAACTTTAGCCGCTTTATTAAAATAATTGGTGAAAATATTCAACCCCACATGGGCAATGATCTCTGCAATTGCGCCATCATCATAACCGGCGTTTTTTACGGCATCAATGTCCGCTTCGCTAACGTCGCCTGTTTTCTCGATAAGGATTCTTGAAAAATCAAGTGCTGCCTGAATTTTAGGGTCATTTGATTTTCCTGCTCTTGCATCGTTCAAAGCGGCGGTATCAATATGAACCAATTTCTCGCCTATGAAACTATGAGCAGCGTTACAATAGTCGCAGCTATTTGCATTGGCGATGGTAAGCGCTATAAGTTCCCCAAGTTTGGCGCCAAGCTTTCCTTCGGCCAGCGCGGCGTTTAACAACAGGTAGCCATTTAAAGCAGCCGGCGAGTTTCCCATTGTGCGCATCATATTTGGTATCATCCCTAATTTGCTTTGGATAGCGTTAAAAAGATCTTTGGATTTCCCGATGGTAGTTTTCGGATCAAGTGCGATTAAGCGTTGCATTTCTGTGTGATTTTATTTGTCGACATTGACACCACAAAATTGCATTGCCACTCGATGTAAAAACATGGACAAAAGGTGTTAGTACATGGACAAAATAAAATGGAAATACCAATCATCTAACCTAATCCATGCTTCTCGTGCATTTTATTTCGGTATTGCTCGGGGCTAAGTTTGTTATGCTTTTTAAAATAGCGCGAAAAGTAGGAGAAATCTTTAAACCCCAATTCGTCGGCTATTTGTCCTATCTGGAAATGACTTTGCACCAACATCCGTTTGGCTTCAAGCAGTAAACGATCCTGCACAAACTCGCTCGCGGTTTTTCCGGCTACGGTTTTAACCACTTCGTTTAAATAATGCGGCGTGATAAAAAGTTCGCTCGCGTAAAACGACAGTTTCTTTTGCGCTTTGTAATGTTGTTCCAGGATCCGCTTAAAGTTGTTGAAAATAGTGGTATGATTAGATGGCAGATGGCTGCTATTATCCTGGGTTAAATAAACCCGTTGCAGGCAATTTAAAAACACGTATAACATTGAGCTGATAGCCAGCTTCGAATAATCTGGCCTTTTAAACTCTGCGTATAACAGCTTTAGCAACGGCTCTAAAACATCTTTTGTCTGGCTATCCAGTTTTATATTGGGGCTTCGGTAACTATCGTTCAAAAACGAAAGTTGCTGTAGTGCTTCCTTGTTGGTAAAATTTAAAATAAAAAACTCTTCGGTAAACATAATGCTGTCACCCTTAACGGCTTCATATTTTTCAAAATGGTGCGCCTGCCCCGGCGACATAAAATATACCGTATCGGTTGATAGGTCAAGTTCCTGGTTATCTACAAAATGCTTGGCAATACCTTTACGTATCCATAAGATCTCGTAAAAGCTATGCTTATGTGGCCACACAAACGGCGCGGGCCGGTTCAGGTTTTCAAACGGGACAATTACAAATTGCTGTTCTTTAGCATAAAATGGCGAAAAATCTTTAATGTCATAAATAGGTATCATCAATTATCTTTATTATGTTTTTCGGCGTAATGCTTTGTTTACCGGTTAAAAAATCTAAATATTAATGATCAATTTATAGTAGGTTTATATGTTCTTTTAGCGAATGTACGGAAAGTACCAATTAAGGTAAGGTTTATACTAACCAAATTATTGTTGTACACCTACCTTCGTAAACCAATTGTTAAATATAATTACTCAATAAGGATAATAATATGTCTGATCTATTAAGTTATGACCCGAGATATCCATCTATCGGTGACCTGAAGAAAAAAGCAAAAAAAAGGATCCCAAAGTTCGCGTTTGATTACCTGGAAGGCGGATGTAATGAAGAGGTAAACCTTTTAAAAAATGAAACCGATTTTCATGACATCACCCTGATGCCTCAATATTTAAAAAAATATGAGGGTGTTGATACCAGTGCCGAATTGTTCGGCCACCGTTATGATGCACCGTTTGGTATAGCGCCTATCGGTTTGCAGGGGTTGATGTGGCCCAACTCGCCCGAGATCCTGGCTAAAGCAGCTTTAAAGCATAACATCCCTTATATCCTGAGTACGGTATCAACCAGCAGCATCGAGCGCATTGCCGAGGTATCCGAAGGTAAATTCTGGTACCAGTTGTATCATCCGGCTAAAACCACCATGCGTGATGATATTTTACAAAGGCTAAGAGATGTAGACTGCCAGGTTTTAGTGGTATTGGTGGATGTACCTTCATTCGGGATCAGGTACCGCGAGATCAAGGCCGGTTTGTCTATGCCGCCTAAAATGAATATCAACAATATTTTTCAGTCTTGTATCAGGCCCGAGTGGTCCTTATCGACGTTAAAACATGGCATCCCTGAATTTGCTACTTTAAAAAAGTATATGGATAAAAGCCTCAACATGGGCCAGCTGGGCCAGTTCATGAACGCGTCGTTTGATAAGCGGGTCGACGTGGATAAAATTGCGGCCATCCGCGATCAGTGGAAAGGCAAGCTGGTACTGAAGGGTGTGGTTAGCGAACAGGATATGGAAAAAACATTAGCGTTAGGCGCGGATGGCATCATCGTATCCAACCACGGTGGCAGGCAGATCGACGCAGGCGAATCGTCTGTGAGGTCATTATATAACCTGACTGCTAAATATAGTGACAAGCTAACCATCATGATGGATGGCGGCGTACGTTCGGGTCCGGATATTGCCAGAGCTTTGGCTTGCGGCGCAAAATTTACCTTTATGGGCCGGCCGTTTATGTACGGCGTATCTGCATTAGGCAAAAAAGGTGGCGATCATACTATCGCTGTACTTAAAACACAGTTTAAGCAGGCCATGGAACAACTTTGCTGTGAGAGAGTAGAAGCATTGCCGGAGACGTTGATCTCGTTTAAATAGAATTTTAGACGAATCTTCAAAAACACGAAAGTCTCAGACCTAATATCTGAGGCTTTCGTGTTTAATTTATTTTATTGCTAAAAGATCTACTTTCTCAATGATAGGATCTTTAGCCAGAAGCGCGGATGCGTTTGCCATTAATGCTTCAGCAATTCGGCCGTTCAGATGAGCCTCTCTGCCTTCTTCGGTTTCAAAGGTGTCAAATATGCCAAAGGTTGATGGGCCCAATTGTAACGCGTACCAGCGCACAGTGTCGGGTTCGGCCTCTGCTAATGGCAGGGCGCTTTTTAAAAAAGCCAATACTTCATTCTCTTTGCCGGGTTTTGCTTCAACCCGTGCTAATAATGCAAATTTTTCCATGATCTGTGTTTGATTCAAGTATATTACAAACAGAAGAGCGATTAGTTCTATTTGTTTTATCGCGACTGTTCGTTGCATTTAGAACAACAAAACTTTCGGGTAACCAGACTGTTACATCTTATATAAAATGCCTTAACCGGGAATAACTAAATTTGAATAAGCCAATTTATTATCATGAGCCAGCTCAACAAAGAAGACATTAAACAGGAAGTATTTGATCTTTACGACGATTACGCGCACAACCGTTTAGACCGCCGTGGATTCATGGAAAAACTATCGATCTATGCCGTGGGCAGTTTAACCGTACCGGCGCTGATGAGTTTCCTGATGCCTGATTATAAAGCGGTCCAGGTTAAGCCTGATGATCCGCGCCTGGCATCAGAATACATTAAATACGACTCGCCTAAAGGGGGCGGCACCATAAAAGCCCTGCTCTCAAAACCTAAAGATGCCAAAGGCAAATTGGGTGGCATAGTAGTGGTGCATGAAAACAGAGGCCTGAACCCATATATCGAAGACGTGGCCAGGCGCGCCGCACTGGCCGGATTTATCACTCTTGCACCCGATGCCTTGACCCCGCTGGGTGGCTACCCCGGTAATGATGATGCAGGACGCGACATGCAAGCCAAACGCGATAAAGGCGAAATGGAACAGGATTTTATAGACGCGTTTCATTATTTAAAGAACAATAAAGACTGCAATGGTAAAGTTGGGGTTGTCGGGTTTTGCTATGGCGGCGGTATTGCCAATATGATGGCTGTAAACTTGCCGGATCTGGCAGCGGCTGTGCCATTTTACGGCAGCCAGCCCGCCGCTGCCGATGTGCCTAAGATTAAAGCGCCGCTATTGTTGCATTATGCTTCATTAGATACACGCATTACCGGTGGCTGGCCGGCTTATGAAGCTGCTTTAAAAGCCAATAATAAAAAATACCAGGCCTTTATTTATGAAAATGCAAACCACGGCTTTCATAATGATACCACGCCGCGTTATGATAAAGCGGCAGCAGAACTTGCCTGGAAACGGACTATTGAATTTTTTAATGAGTACTTAAAGTAGATCTGAAAAACCGGTGAAAGACTGGAGTTTAATGAACCGCATCAATCAAAAAGGTTTACGCCCGCAGGATACCCCGATTTTACCGGGCGAGTTAAAAAATGACGAGAAACAAATGAGCTCAAAATATTATCCTGATTTTTTTAAATAATATTGTCTGAAAGCGCACGATATATTTCAGCTCCGGGAAAGATGTAATTTGCTTATTTTCAAGCAATAGCAATATGTTTTTTTGTGAATTGATTGGTAAAATATATATATTTATAAAAACCAATCATATCATGAACATACAGCAATACCCTCTTCCGGAAAACCAGTATCATGCGCAGGTGTTCCCAAAAAGCCAGATCGTAATTCACCATACTGCCAGTGGTCCTTCGGCCAAAGGCAATATCGACTATTGGAAAACTGACCCGGTAGCGGTTGCTACTGCTTTTGTTATCAGTAAAGACGGCATTATTCAGCAGGCCTTCGCTTCAAAATATTATGCCGCGCATTTAGGGATCCCGGCTGCTTTTATTCATGGCCTTGGGTTTAATGATTATGGTACCCGCTGCGATACGCTGCACAAACAAAGCATAGGTATTGAGCTTACCTGCTGGGGTGGCTTAACCCAAAAGAACGGCAAGTGGCTAAATTACCTGGGCCAGGTTATACCTGACGCCAATGTGCAAACCTATTCGCCGCCATTCAGAGGGTTTGCCGGTTTTGAGAAATACGCTGACGCGCAGTTAACCGCCGTAAAAGAACTTTTAGTTTATTTATGCGATAAGTACAATATCCCGAAAACTTATCACCCGGGGATGTGGGATGTAAGCAAAGATGCTATTGGCGGCACTCCAGGAATCTGGACACATACTTCTTACCGTATTGCGAGTGATAAACAGGATTGCCACCCGCAGCCTGAGCTGATAGCGCTTCTACAATCGCTGGGCACCGTTGCGGCCCCTGCGATCTAAGCTATTATAATATAATGAACATATATCAGACGCCTCAAACCTAAAATTTGAGGCGTCTTTGCATGCAATCAAATCGATTAAGTAGTCCGTCAATAGTAAAGTCTTATATATAACACAAATATAATATGGGCAAAATATAGCAATTAAGTATCTTTGAGCTTTTAACCTTATCACAATGAAGAAATTTTATATTTTATTTGCCTTATTTATTATTTCCGGCGTGTCAATTTGTAACGCGCAACAGGAAACACGCACCTATCGCCCCGGCACAGTTACATTTGCAGATGGTACCAGGGTAAACGGACTGATACGCACTTATGATACCATGCCATGGTACAACCAACGCTATATTTGGTTTATTGATTCAGCCTCATACGCTGCCAATCCTAATGTAAAAGGTAAAAAATATAGAGCAGACGACATGCAGACCTATCAAATAGGCAACGTTATTTTTGATAAGGTGCACTATGTTAACACCGAAAATTTACAATTGAAAAGTTTCGGCAGTAACGACCATATGATGGAGAGGCTGACTATTGGTCGTATTACATCGCATCGTTTTTATGATTATCCGCCGGATACTTACAGTGATTCAGGTACTGAAGAAAAAATTGCACGTGATGAAGCTCAACGAAAAAACGATCTGTTACGGGGCTATAAAGTTCTTTGTGTAAAAGATGGTGAGGGCAAGCAACAAAATGCGTTCGATATTGATTTACTGAAATTTTTGGAAGAAGTACCATCGGTACAAGAAAAATTCCAAGCCGGGGGTTACGGGAATCAACCGGTGGTAGCGCATAAAGGGCTTGCAGCAAAGATGATCGCCATGGCAAAAAAAGCTACTTTTAAAGAGGAAGAAGCCACCGCAATTATAGCTGCGTTTAATGATTTTAATGCGCAAATCGCATCGGCTAAATAAAAGCAAATAAACAGCCGCGCGGATCAGCAAAACATTGTTGTGATGGATGCAAAACAATAGGCCGGCAAAATGCTGCGATATAGGTCTGTGAAGTAAAGCAATATGAAATAATTATTTAATATTGTATCATGAAAAAAGCTTTCCTTGCAGCCTTAGTACTTTCGGCGCAATCCCTGTTTGCACAAACTACCAAACCAACTAATTTAATTCAATATGTAAACCCGTTTATCGGCACGGGCGCGGTGGATAAAAATAGCCTTTCGGGCAGTAATTTCCCGGGACCGACAACCCCATTTGCCTTTGTACAATTAAGCCCGGATACCCGCGATGCTCCTGACGATCCGGCATCCGGCTATGATTATAATGATAAAACAATCGTTGGTTTTAGCCATACCCATTTAAGCGGTACCGGCGTAGCCGACCTGTTTGATGTTTTGTTGATGCCTACCACGGGCAAAATAAAACTTGATCCGGGTAAGGATAGTGTTAAAAGCAGTGGTTACCGTTCTGCTTTTTCGCATCAGCAGGAATCAGCCAAACCGGGATATTACCAGGTGATGCTTCAGGATTACGGCATTAATGCCGAACTTACTTCTACCTCGCATGTGGGTGTACACCGCTATACTTTTCCGAAGAGCGACAGCGCGCACATTATCATCGACCTGAACCATTCGCTTGATAAGAAAAGAAACTATTGGGAATGCCATATCATAGGTGCCGAGATCAGGATAGTGAATAATACTACCATCGAGGGTTATCGGATTCTGACAGGCTGGGCCAAGCTGCGTAAAGTTTATTTCCATGCCGAGTTTTCTAAACCTTTTACCAGTACTGTACTGGCTAACGGCGGCAGGCGCATTGAAAATATGCCTGTAATTAACGGCACCTCGTTAAGGGCGGCGTTAAACTTTAACACTACCGCTAATGAGCAGGTATTAGTAAAAGTTGCTCTATCACCGGTGAGCGTAGAAAATGCCCGCAAAAACATGCAGGCAGAACTAACCGACTGGAACTTTGACAAAGTAAGCCAACAAAGCGCGGCGCAATGGGAAACAGAATTAGAAAAGATCAATATTGACGGCACACTTCAACAAAAACAGATCTTTTATACCGGCCTATACCATGCCTTTACCCAGCCAAATAATGTAGCCGACGTAAACGGCGACTACCAGGCATCAGACCTTACAGTTGGCAACGCACCGGATAAGGCGCATTATTCTACTTTTTCTTTGTGGGATACTTACAGGGCCGCTCATCCATTGTATACATTTATCCAGCCTGAAAAAACCGCCGCGTTTATTAACAGCATGATCAGGCAATATGATACCTACGGCTACCTGCCGATATGGCAATTATGGGGCGATGAAAATTACTGTATGATCGGCAATCATGCTATCCCGGTTATCGTTGATGCTATTTTAAAAGGCATCCCCGGCGTCGACGTAGAGAAAGCGTACCAGGCAGTAAAGGGCTCTGCAACAACAGACCATCCCGGCTCACCGTTTACCGCCTGGGAAAAATATGGCTATATTCCTGAAGATATTGAATCGCAATCGGTATCTATCACTGTCGAGCAAGCTTATGATGACTGGTGCGTAGCGCAACTGGCTAAAAAGCTGGGCAAAACCGAGGATTATGATCATTTCATGACAAGATCTGCCTTTTATAAAAACCTGTATAATCCTAAAACAGGTTTCTTCCAGGCAAGGAATAAAGATGGCAAATGGGTTACACCATTTAATCCATTAGACTATGGCGGTAATGGCGGCAGCCCTTATACCGAAGCCAATGCCTGGCAATATTCATGGTATGTGCCGCAAAACGTACCCGATCTGATCAACCTGATGGGTGGCAACCAGAAATTCACCGCAAAGCTGGATACCTTCTTTACTTTAGCTAATAAGCCGGGCGATGTTAACGGAAATGCTTCCGGTTTTATAGGCCAGTACGCGCACGGTAATGAGCCAAGCCATCATATAGCCTATTTGTATGATTATGCAGGGCAGCCATGGAAAACCCAGTTTTACGTAGCCAAGGTTTTAAATGAATTATATAATAACTCATCATCAGGCTACCAGGGTAACGAAGATTGCGGTCAAATGTCGTCATGGTATACGTTTAGCTCGATGGGCTTTTACCCGGTGAACCCGGCAAATGGTGTTTATGCTATCGGCTCGCCGATATTGAAGAGCGCTGCCATGCAGCTAAGCAACGGCAAAACTTTTAGCGTAACGGTAAAGAACGGCTCGCCTGCAAATTGCTACATCCAATCGTTGAAGCTTAATGGCGTGGCTTACAACAAAGCTTATATTACCCAACAGGATATTATGAACGGAGGTAAACTTGATTTTGTGATGGGCGCAAAACCCAACAAAAGCTGGGGCACCAAACCGGGCGATGTGCCGCTTGCCTGGGGTTATAATCAATAGTGTTTGTTTCACGAAAGTGTGAAACAGATGAAACAAGTGAAACAGGATTATGGCTTAACTCGCTGTAAACAAGAAATTTGCTAAAAACCAGTGAAACAAAATGAAACTACTTATAAGTCAGTAAAATTCAGGTTCAAAATCTGTTAAACAATTGATAATCACATGGTGCAGAATTTTTGTTCTGCACCTTTTTTTATGTTCTTTAATTGTTTAAAATTTACCATATCTGTGTTAAAAAGACTGTAGTTAAGTGCAATTGGTCAATTATAATGCTGAGAAAGTTTACCGCAGAACGGGATTACGTCATGACAATTCGTAATTTTCCCATTATGGTAAAAAAGGAAGATATTAAAGCATTTAAAGCCCCCGTAGATACAATAAAACTCATTAGCCGTACTGGTTGGGGAATGCTTATTAACACCCCTTTCATAGGTGTAAAAGCACGTTTACGAAAGGCCGGTAAAAAATTTATATTAAACTGGACGTGCCCTTATTTGCCAGAAAATATTGAAAAAAAGCAAAACGGTTATTACAATCTGCTATTAAATTTTAGCGGTTATTCACTTGTTTTGGAAGATGTGCTTGCTGTGTCAGATTTATCTTTCCAATTTCCTAAAGTAAAAAAGACGGAGCAAATAGATTATTTTCATACTGACGGATTTGACAAAAAAGCAAATTATTTTTTTAGACTAATTATACCATTAGAGGAAAAACTGGAATTCTTTTTCCAATTAGAACGAAAAACATTTGAAGACGATTTTGGGTGGAGGCATGCGCGCGGAACACAGGTTGTAATCAACGGTGATCTATTACAAGTTTGCGTATTTCATGATGAAAAGCAAATTAATTATTTGTCGATAGAGTCGTATAAGAAACAACCCTATGAATTATTTAGCGATAAAGCACATGCTGTTATAAACGGGCTTGGTTTGTTAACAGGGTATTTGGCCGGAAATTCCGGATGGTATTTTGCATATTTAAATAAGGAAATGAGTGTACCATCACATTTCTATCGTAATCCAATGCGTGACACCATGATTAGTTCTTACACACCTGTAAATATTAATCCCCACGCATGGATACATGACCGAACTGAAGCAGATCGTTTGTATAAGTTAGATTTTCTTAAACCCGTATCTTTTGAAGTATTTTCCAACCTATGTCAAAAGTTATTTGATTCCGTTGATTTTTCGGCAGCTATATTGTTAATGATGGAAGCAAGTGTCGCTAGTCTGATTTTTCGACCGGGAGGCTACGCCATCGTTTTAGAATCGTTGGCTGATCTGATTACTGGAGAAGCGAAAGCATGTGCGCCAATGGATAAGTCGCTTGCGCGAAACGTGCGTGATAAATTGAAAGGAGTTATTAATGCAGAGTGTGCTCACCTGTCTCAAGAAAATAGGGATATTCTAATAGGCAAAATCAACAATATCAATCAGATCACAAACAAATCACGGCTTCGCATCCCATTCAATGAGTTTAAAATTCCACTTAGCAAAAAAGATTTAGAACTACTTGATACAAGGAACGATTTTCTTCACGGACGCATACCCGATCTCACAGAAGCCGGAGTACAAAGATCTATCGATCGGAAAAACAAAGACCTATATTATGCATCTGTTCGATTTTACACACTGATTTGTCGTCTGATATTAGCTTGGGTTGGTTATGATAATTATGTGCTTAATCATGCAAAAATTCAAGAAAATTTTACTCATATATTTTTAACAGATGAAGAATATTATTTAGCTACGATTCCGTCAAATTAGTTCACATAATATGTTAACAGCCCGTGCGTTCATCTCCTAGAGGACCCTGCGCTTCAGTCCCAATACTGCGGTAATCCATAATCCTTATGACCTGATCTAATTGCTTTAGGGAATAAATGCTGCGTGCTGAGCGTACAATCGGCAACTAGTTAGCCACGAGCCTTGTGCAGCGCAGGGTCCTCTATCGAGAGACCCTGCGGGGACGAAAAACTCTATCAGCCATTATAAGCCTGCTGTAATGCTGCAACGTCTACTTTCTGCATGGTCATAAAAGCCTGCGTAACGCGTGCGATCTGTTCAGGGCTGCCATTCTTAAGTGCATCGAACATAACCGTAGAAGCCACCTGCCAGGATACGCCGTATTTATCCTTTAGCCAGCCGCATTGACCGGGTTCGCCGCCGACTGAAAGCGCCGACCAGTAATAGTCGATCTCTTCCTGGGTTTCGCAGGGGATCAGCAGCGACACCGCATCGTTAAAATTAAAGCCATGCTGATGCGCGCTGTCCATGGCAGCCAGCCAGGTGTGGTCAAGATAAAAGTCGGCATACATGAGCGTACCTGCTTTATCCGGCCCCATATCTTCCGGGCGGGGGGCGGTGATACCGCGCTTGCCGTCTTTGAATACCGAAGTGTAAAAACCGATGGCTTCATCAGCTTTACCGGCCACCGGCTCGGTGAACATCAGCGATGGAACGATCACGGGCCTTTCGTCCCCGGATGGATTAGTAAGGATGAGCTGCCAGGAGACACCATATTTATCAGCTACCCAACCGTAGCGTTCACTGAACGGATAACGGTCGAGTGGCATCATTACCTTGCCGCCTTCAATTAGTTTGTTCCAAACCTCGTCGATGCGTTTTGCGGCATCCGGATCCCGCGAGGGATCAAAATTAATCATGAACGAAATGGACGGGTTGATCCCGAGGCCTTGCCCGGCGCTGATACCAAAGAACGGCTGGCCGGCAACGGTAAATTCTACCACCTGGCAATCGCCGCCGGGCATTGGAAAATGATTGGCATAGTTCACGGCCGAGTCAGGCATCAATGATGCATAAAATTCGGCGGCTTCTTTGGCCTCATGGTCGAACCAGAGGTGCGGTTTAATAGGTAACATACGCTAAATGATTTGGTGTTAGTAATTTAGTGTGCTTGATGATCAAAACTAACACATTTTTTGCGTTGTAGTCAGGGCTATATGGGACATTTAAAGGGCTAGTTTGCGACAAAAGCCATAAATTAGTATTCACGAGTCAATCCGGACGCGAGAACCAAATTATAGAAGAAAGCCATGGAAGAAGAGCAAATACGCGAAGCTTTGAATGCACACTGGCGGGCATCAGCAACAGGAGACATAAACGCGGAGCATGATATTTATGATGACGACGTCATCTGTGATTATCCGCAGTCCGGCGAGCGAATCCTTGGAAGAAACAATTTGCAGGCCTTACGCAGCCATCATCCGGGTAAGCCGTCGGGGTTTAACGTTAAGCGGATCCTGGGGAACGGTGATCTATGGATCACAGAATACAGCATCACTTACCGGGACCAGTCAGCATATACAATAAGTATTATGGAGTTCAGCAACGGAAAGGTAGTACACGAAACACAATATTTCGCAGACGCGTTCGAAGCGCCGGCCTGGCGGAAGCAATGGGTTCAGCAGGCGGATTAACGGAATCAAGCCCCTGCTGCTCGATGTTTCTGATTTGAACGACTATGTGAATAGTCTTTAAACTATTTGGGTTTTAACTTAAGTGAAAAAATGCAAGACTGTTAGCGGCTAACTTTGCTTTAAAACATTTAATAACGTCATGAACTCATCAATTGAATCAACAAAAACAACAGGCCCAACAACCGCTATTCAAACAGCCAAATCTCTGCGCAGTCTTTACTTTGCACGTACTGCATTTTCTGTCATTTGGGTTATTCTAATTTCGATTTTCGTTAAAACTAATAGCGGCATTGCCGGCATACTTTTTATTATTTATCCGGCCTGGGATGTCATTGCCACTTATTTGGACATAAGGGCAAATCCGCCACACGTATCAAAAACGCCGCAATATGTAAACGCAGTTATTGGGGTCCTCACAACTATTGGCGTAGCGCTGGCTTTACAAAAGGGCGTTCCTGCAGCACTGATGGTTTTTGGCGTCTGGGCGCTCATTACCGGCCTTATACAACTTATACTTGGACTGCGTCGCCGGAAAGAATTGGGTGGACAATGGCCAATGATTATTAGTGGCGGGCAATCTATGCTGGCAGGAAGTGTATTCATTGCTATGGCAAACTCGCCAACAATGGGTATCAGCAGTTTGGCCGGCTATTCGGCTTTTGGCGCTTTTTATTTTCTGCTTGCCGCTATCAGGTTGTCAAAAAATATAAAAGACCTTGAAAAGGCAGTCTGATTATTTTTCTATACTTGTTAAAAAGTAAAAGACTGACGCCATGAGTGAATATCACGAAATACTGAAAACGCATTTGACAAGTTTTGCCGCTTTAACTGAAAAAGACATTGCCGACAGCAGCTCTTTTTGGAAATTTCGCAAAATCAAAAAAGGCGACTTTTTCAACATGCAATACGTGGTTTGTAACGATCTGGGGCTGGTAGTTAAGGGAATTTTCCGGATTTACTACAGCGATCCCGATACAAGCGAGGAAACGAACATCTTCTTCTTTTCTGAAAATCAGTTTATCGTCTCATTCCGAAGTTTCATTACCCGCAATGCATGTCATTATTTCATTCAGGCGATGGAAGATTGCGAAATAGTTTATATCACCTATTATGATCTCTTTAGTTTATACGAAACTCGTTCAAACTGGGCCAAATTTGGTCGGCTGTTAGCAGAATTGTTTTTTACTTATTCGCAGACCCGGGCCGAGGAACTATTATTTTTTACGCACGAACAACGGTACGTCAGGCTTTTGGACGAACACCCTAATATCGTTAATCGTATACCTGCTTATCATATTTCCTCATACCTGGGAATCAAGAATCCATCTTTGAGTAGAATCCGGAAAAGAATACAACGGTAACTATTACGGGCTACCCCGGGGGATTTTCCCGGTTCTTCTGTATAAAAAAGGGGGCAGTGCCCCTTCAATATTGTTTTATTTTTAGTTAATATTACTTACCTGTATTATAAAAAAATTGTGCAGTGACAATTCTCCCGTCTTTGACCTCGTATACACACAATTCGTCCATTTTATTTCTGCCTTGTTCTTTAAAAGTTATATCAAAATTCATAGTGCAGGCAAAAAAGTTACCGCTTAAAACAGGGTCCGAAACATGGGCGCTGTGTAATTGTTCAACGGAACTATACCAACGCTTTGTACTTTGCAAAACGGCCTCTTTGCCGATTGTTTTTCCTGACATTGGCGAACCTTCCGGTTCAATACTAACGATGTCGTCATCGTACAATTCATTGATCGCATCAATATCCTTGCCTTCGCGGCATAACTGTACGAGCCTGTTTGCAACTTCCTGTGCATTCATTGTTTCCACTTGAGCACTCATAGCTTTAAAATTTTATGGGTTAATATCCAAGGTTAATTACAGTTAAAACAATATTTATTTTTGATGGTTTTATTTGGTTGGTTAAATTTTTGTTAAAAAACGTTGTTTTATGCTTTTTACAAAAAGCTTTTGATAACAAAAAAATCATCCTTTATCGTATACCTGCTTATCATATTTCCTCATGTCCGGGAATAAAGAATCCATCTTTGAGCCGAATCCGGAAAAGAATACAACGATAATTATTACGGCTCCCCCGCTGTTCGAAGTCAGAGATTTCGAACGACTATGCAAATAGTCTTTAGAAGATTTAAAAACATCGCGTAATGTAGTCACAGACTACAGGCATAAAAGTCCGAAGTTATAATCGGACAGCGAGGCAAAAAGAAGGGGGAACTTAAAAAGGCGCTGCGGAAAACCTGAAAGCGAACCTATCTAACCCTTCATCCTTTGTTTTTACTGTCCAACTAATCCGCATGAATATCGCTTTTAGGTTGTTGTAATTTTCTGAAAACCAAAGCATGTAAGAACAAAATGGTTGCCGGAGCAAAAGCCGGGAACCAAACAAACGGGAATATAGCCATTTCCCGGAGATTCCCATTCGCACCGGTAATTATCGCAATTACAAGCAGATCAACAATATCCATTATGCCGAAAATGCTCCAGACATAAACGGCGGCTTTCCACCCCGGTTTTTGCTTTGAAACCATCCTGGCTAAAGGGAATGCGAAAATTGCAGTAATAATATCGCCCAGGCCGGCGAAAAAAGTAAATCTCGTCGGAAGGAGATGATAGCAATAAATAATAAAAAAAAATACGCCGACAACCCGGAATATATGCAACGAAATCAGTGATTCCAATGAAATTGACCGAAGTAATTTCTTAAATAACCCCGTATTTCCAAAGAATCCAAATAAGATGATCATTAGCGGTATACCGGCCCAAACCATCGCTCTGGGTGGCAGGGAATTGACATCAAGCACCCCTTTCAAGGCAAGTACCGAGGCATAAATGAGGTAAATCACATAAAAACCAACAATACCGAATTGAATATTTCCGGCTTTCCCGGAGCTCATACCAGCGTTAAGCGCCGCCTGTTTGACTCGTTGGGCAATAAAAACAATGGAATAAAGAAAACTTGGAATAAATAGTACAATAGCCCAAAGGGGCGCAGATGAAATGTAATTTGCCATTTGATTTATCGATTAATATGAAGGCAAAGAAAAAGCAATTAGCTTAACGTGCACTTGACATAGGACAGGAAATGGAACCGGCTATTTTTTTACAGTCTCCTTTCTTATCCTGCTTAGGGAAGTATCGGCGATGCCCAGATAAGAGGCAATATATTTTAAAGGCACCTGTTGCAGAATCTCCGGGTGCGAATGGATCAGGTCGTTATACCGCTTTTCTGCAGTTTCCTGCAAATTCGATAACATTCTTTCTTTCAATATGCTGTATTGATTTACAATATTCAGCCGGCCAAATTCACGAAACTCGGGGATTGCATGAAAACTTGCCTGCATATCCTCGTAAGTAATATACCAGGTTTCGCAATCAGTTATGGCCTGGATATATTCTTTGGCAGGCGTCCTTTTAAAGAAGGATAGCAGGTCGCTCGAATAAGTATTTGTGGGATAGAAAGCGGTGGTAACCTCATTGCCATCAAGATCATACGTATAAGATCTGATAATACCCGTTTCAATGAAATGTGATTCATTGCAAACTGTGCCTGCCTTCAAAACATAACTATTTTTTTCAATTTTCATTGGCTTGAACTTCTCCACCACCTGCGCGGCCCGTGACGGGTTCATCGGCAATATCTTTTGAATAAACTGAATTAAACTATCTTTATTCATCGTTTATTTTGTGTAAACGCTTCCGGCCTGTGGTCGGTGTTTTCACGGCAGCACTAATGTACAAAATCCTGCAAACGAAAAAAGCCTCAAATCTTTCGACTTGAGGTTTTTACCTTTTGTTACGGATGCAAGACAAGGGGAATCCAGGCTCCGTGAATTATAGTCCTTTTACAATCGCCAGTGATTTTTCAACATGGTCGGTAGGTGAAATATGATCAGTTTCCGATGAAAAGACCGCTACAATTTTACCACCCTTACCGATAACATAAGTGGTTCGCGGGATGAAACCGTGGTTAAGTTCCATGCCTTGTACATCTTTCATTCCAAGTTTTGGGCGCGACATTACCAGGCCGTATGTTTCTGCAATTTTGCCTCCCGCATCTGAAGCTACGGCGAACTTGCCGGCACAGTAATTCGGATCAGAAGAAAATTTATTCAATCGCTTAATATCGTCTCCGGATACTCCGATAATGGTGGCTCCTGCCGCTGTAAATTTATCCTTCATTTCGGCGAAGGCATGCGCTTCCGCATCGCAGCCGCCTGTATAAGCAGAAGGATAGAAGTAGACTACAACCGGCCCTTTAGCAAGGGATTTTTTTAATGAAAATTTAAATTCACTGCCGGCCAGGCTGGCAGGGGCGTTAAATACAGGTGCTGCATCTCCTTTTGTCAGCATCTTTGATTGGGCGAGGCCAGACCGGGTTGTCAGCAGTGAAAAGCTGAAAACTAAAAGGAACAGGCAATAATATTTTTTGATCATGGCAGGTGGTTTTAAATAGTGTATATCAAAGCTACGATAGTCTATGGAATTGGGTTGTCTGTCATTGAAATTTTACTGTGGTCGCTCCCCGCTGTTCGATTTCTCTTCTTAGCAGCTAAAAACAAAGTTAATATAAGGGCATGAATGACTGTTCCGTTTGAATAGCCTGGACAACCTTTTCGAAATGACTGTAGGTTGCTCTATATAACAACACTGCCATGCTGATCCGTTTCACACCGCTTTCAGCCAGCGCTTCGATGGAGCCAAACTTGGGCACACCTACAACGTTTACCGGTAGCGTGACGGCCGAGGTGATCTCCTTAACCACCGTAATATCTTGTACGCCGGTAACAAATAAACCATCCGCGCCAGCATCTGCATATAATTTGGCCCTTTTCAACGTTGTTTCCAGTGGTGATTCCAGTTTTTGCAAAAAAACATCCGTGCGTGCGTTGATAAACAGCTGCTGATTGGTCTGTTTTAAATAGTTTTTGATGCCGTTCAGTTTTTTTAGGTAAATGTCTTCGCCCTGTGCATCTTCCAGGTTGATGCCCGCTACGCCAAGTTCAATCAGTTGTTGGATATGGCCGTTTAATTCCCCCAGGTCATTGGTATAACCTCTCTCGAGGTCAACCGACAAGGGTATGCTAGTGCAGACTGCTATGCGCTGAATGACATATAACAGTTCACCAAACGGGATTTTTTCACCATCGGGATAACCTAATGAATCGGCGATAGCCCCGCTGGAGGTCGCGATAGCGGCGAAGCCCTGGGCCTCGATGAGCCGTGCGCTTTTAACATTCCAGGCATTCGCAATGATCAGCGGTTTCTCCTGGTGGTGTAGTTGCAGGAACTTTTCGTAGTTATTCATAGTCATCAGATTATTTCATCGAATGAAAAGCGACCCGGTTGCCTTCGGTATCGATAAAACGCCCCATAAAACCGTTCGGCCCAAGAGATGTCTTCGGCATAATGATCTGGCCGCCGGCGGCTTCCACTTTGCCTAAGGGTATGTCCAGATCCTCGCCGCCGTTCAGGTAGATCAAGGCGCCTTGCTGTGCCGGTTCAAAACCTTCCTCTTCCGAAATGCCACCGCCGATCTCGCCGTTCATCATGTCCGCCGGGAACATCGCGTATTTCATGTCAGGAAAAGGCAAGATCATTTCGATGCCTAATACCGCTTCGTAAAAGGCTTTCGCCCGTTCTAAATTTTTGGCTGGAATTTCGAACCAGTTGATTGCATGTGCCATAGTTGAATAAATTAAATGTTGTTTATTAGATTAAGTGCTATTGCTTGTTTATAGTGGTTCATGATCTCGCCCCAGCCTTGGTCCATACTTTCCACCACTTTGCCGTTACCCAGTTTGTGCAGGTCTTTATGCTCGAATTTGACGCGGGTGGTAGTAGGTCCTTCGGGAATAAATTCGGTAACCACTTCAGTAATGAGGTTTGGGTTGCATTTGAAATCACCGTCTATCTGCCAGGCCAATACAAGCAGGTCATAAGGCTGATAGGTCACCACATAGCCGACATTTGCCTCGCTACCGTCAGTATGTTTGGAATACCATCGGCCATCCACGTGCGGCTCGACGACCATTTCGGTCATTTCAGCGCCGCCGATATGATGACTGCGGGGCCACCACAAATCTATTTTGCGGGTGAATACTTCAAAAGCGGTCTGTTGCGAGGCTTCGACCGTAAATTCTTTTTTGATGGAGGTTAGATTAATCGTTTGCATGTTATTTCTTTTCTTTTTCGGTTTGTTCGGCTAAGGCTTTGAAATTGGTCAGTGCATCATCCCAGAACTGGTCTAAATAATTTCTCATGGCTATTATCCCGTCGCGGTTCAGCTCATAGATATTATTATTGCCAACGGTTTTAAGGGTAATGAGTTTCGCTTCCTTCAGTATCTTAAGGTGCTGTGATACGGCGGGGCGGCTGATGGGTAAGCCATCGGCGATGTCAATCACAGCCATTGGCCGATGCTGTAATTTTTCGAAGATCGCCCGGCGGGTTGGATCGCCCAGCGCATTAAAAGCTAATTGACTATTCATATTTCTATTAGTAAGTAATAACTTACGGTAAGTACAAACTTACTAATTGTTTTGAATTTTGCAAGGCTTTTTTGAAAAAATTGAGCATAACCGACTTCATCAACAGCATACCCGCTGAAAGGCAAGGCATCTTAACCGCGATCCACGAAGCGATCCTGGCGAATGACCCCAGTGTTGTCCCGGTCATCAAACCGATGATGGGCAAGGAAATGATCCTGTATGAAGAACGCTGCTACATGAAATACGGGCTTGCCAGCACTAAGAATTATATGTCGCTGCATTGTATGCCCATGTATATAAACCCGGCGCTGCATGCTAAATATGTGGGTCTGTTACCGGCGGCCAAATTCCAGAAGGGTTGCATCAATTTTATGAATGGAGAAGAATTACCCATCACGTTCTTAGTCGAACTGATTATCGATTGTTCGGCCATTAACATTATTGTTCGGCCATTAACATTGCGGCCATGCTGGAAAACCGGAAGAAAAAGCAGAAATGAGCCGGTATCATTTGTTTGCATACCTGCTAAAATTCAGTCAGGTTTAATGTTTTCCAACTGCGCTGTTCGAAGTTTATAACATCGGACGAATATGCCGGTAGTCTCCGACTATCGAATATAAACAAAAAGCCTCAAACCTTTCGACTTGAGGCCTTCTCTTTTCTGGGTAGCGGGAGCAGGACTCGAACCTATGACC
>JAQBOP010000292.1 GCA_028287975.1 Mucilaginibacter sp.
TTGGAAAAACGGAGAATTATGCAACAACTGATCGAATGCGTGCCCAACTTTAGTGACGGCGCGGACTTAACTCTCATTAAACAGATTACTGACAAGATCGAAGCTGTAGACGGCGTGCGCCTGCTTAATGTAGATCCAGGAAAAGCCACCAACCGTACCGTGGTTACCTTTGTCGGCGAACCGGGGCCTGTTATCGAGGCGGCTTTCCTGGCTATCAAAAAGGCGGGCGAACTGATCGATATGAGCAGACACAAAGGCGAACATCCCCGTATGGGCGCGACCGATGTCTGCCCGCTGATCCCTATTGTAAATATCAGCATGGAAGAAACAGCTGAATATGCTCAAAAATTGGCAAAGCGTGTTGGTGAAGAATTACAAATACCCGCTTACCTATATGAAGCCGCGCAACCAGATAAAAGCCGCAGCAACCTTTCGGTCGTCAGGGCCGGTGAATATGAGGGCTTTTTTAAAAAGATCAAACAGCCGGAGTGGGCTCCCGATTTCGGGCCTGCTGAAATGGATGCCAAACGCGGCGCGACGGTGATCGGTGCGCGGGATTTCCTGGTGGCCTATAATGTGAACCTGAATACGACCTCCACCCGCAGGGCAAACGCCATTGCGTTTGATGTGCGCGAGGCTGGAAGAACGGTTGATGGGGTAAATCAACCCGGCAGTCTTAAATCCGTTAAAGGGATCGGCTGGTATATCGAAGAATATGGCATTGCCCAAATTTCGATGAACCTGACCAATTTGGATGTAACTCCTTTACACATCGCCTTTGACGAGGTTTGCAAAAAAGCCGATGCCCGTGGCATCCGGGTGACCGGCAGTGAACTGGTCGGCCTCGTTCCGCTTAAAACATTATTGGATGCCGGTAAATATTTCTTAAAAAAACAACAACGTTCCATCGGCGTCAGTGAAAAGGAACTGTTAAAAATTGCGATCAAAAGTATGGGCCTGGATGAGTTGGCACCCTTTAAACCCGAAGAACGCATCATCGAATACTTGCTGAAAGAACCAAGCCAAAGCCATCTTACCCGTATGACCCTGTCTGATTTTGCCGATGAAACCTCCAGTGAAAGCCCGGCACCAGGAGGCGGGTCCATTTCGGCATATGCCGGTGCATTAGGCGCTTCTTTAGCCACCATGGTAGCCAATCTCAGCGCCCACAAAAAAGGCTGGGACGACCAATGGGAAATTTTCAGCGGCTGGGCAGAAAAAGGACAGCACTATAAAAACGAGTTGTTAAAACTGGTGGACCTGGATACCCTGGCCTTTAACCGCATCATGGAAGCCTTTGGCCTGCCCAAAGGCAGCGATACCGAAAAAGCAATGCGCAGCGAAGCCATACAGGCCGTTACCAAAAACGCGATGGAAATACCTTTTAAAGTCATGCAAAATGCTTATTCCAGTATGGCAATCATCAAAGCGATGGCCGAAACCGGCAACCCCAGTTCGGCCAGTGATGCCGGCGTGGCGGCCTTGTGCGCCCGCACCGCGGTCTTGGGCGCTTTCCTGAACGTGAAGATCAACGCATCAGGGTATAAGGATAAAGTTTTTACCAATGACATCACCAGCAAAGGCGCGGCATTGGAACAGCAAACGATCGCACTGGAACAGGAAATCCTGGCTATCGTAGAAGCGAAAATATCAATTTAACAACTAATGTACAATCCTGTACCACATGCTCGCCCCGTGTCATTGGTGGCAACTCCATCGAAGCCTCCAAACCGTTTCCAATACCTGACCGTCAAACAGTCCTATGGGCCGGGCCGCCAAAGCTGAACTAATAAAATGAATTCTATTGGTTATTTACATCCCATCTGTTCCTTTTGCTAATTCGATCATTGTAGAAAGTTCGTCTACCGCATCTGCCGTGTCCCCGGTAAAACCGGTCAACTGAAATCTTATCTTTCCACCTTTGCCGATCACAAATTTGGCAGGTATCGCGGTTACACCATAACTTTCAACAACTTTGTTCTTTTTAGCTACCGGGTCTTTAAGATCCATTAGTACCTGAAAATTGTATTTTTGACTTTCTATAAAAGCCTTTGCATCTTCAACGGGCTCTTTGGAAGTTTCCCATGTATGTATAAAAAGAAATTTTACGTCCGGATCATTTTTATACTTTTCTACTGCCATTTGCATTGCAGGGAATGATTTTTTACATGGCCCGCACCAGGTAGCCCAAAAATCTAATATTACTACTTTGTCTTTGAGGTCGGCAAGAGACACTGTTTTACCATCCAGGTCAGTAAGGGTGAATAGGGGGGCGGTTTTGTCAAGCATATGTTTAGCCATTTCCTTTTTGTTTTGTGCTAAAACATCATTTTTTGCGTTACTCACATAGGTATCAAAACCCATGTCACTGCCTTTAATTTTAATATATAATACCTTAAAGTCATTCAAAAAATCACCGGTTGCTTTCCCGGTTTTGACGATTGCGTCCATGACATTATAAGCATCCTGGTCACGGTTGTTGGCGATAAGGATTTTTGCATAGTAATAATTAAGGTCTCTGGATGTTTTAACCAGGGCATAAGCAAGTTCAACATATTTTAAAGCTTCCTGATAATGCTTTTGCTGGTAAAGAATTATAGCATAATTAGTGCAGGAACCTAAATAGTTATTGGTAGCCTTTTCTGCATATTCATCCATTTTTTTTTCGGTCATATAAATATTATCAAGTTCTATTGCTTTTTTATAAAGCAACTTGGCCGACTCATATAGATTCGCCTGGAATAGCGCGCCAGCTATTTCATTATAAGCACTACCTTGATAATATGGTGTTTTAACAGAGTCTGCATAAGTCAGGGCTTTAACAGAATCTTTTTCAAGGGCATAGATTCTTGCAATGGCTCTTCTGAGATAATCATACTGTAATTGGTTTTCTTTAAAATTTGAAGGGGGGAACCGTTTCATCCAATCAAGGTATACTGTTTCCATTTCGGCACCCGTCTTTTTAAAGAAGATATCACGTACCTCACTATCTCTCGCTAAAGTGCCTTTTGGAAATTTGATTAATTCTTGCGTATAAACAGAGTCAATGGTCTTATTCATTTTCAGGTACGCAAAACCATTGGTCGCTTTCTGCCAATCACTTTCATCATTGCTTTTCAGCAATGCCTGCAATTCTGCCTTCAACAAGGTTTTATTATGCTCATTTTTTGAATGAGCCATGCAGAGGTAATAGATATTATCAAACCGTTTTTTACTTTCAGGGTATTCCTGTAATTGTTGTTTTACCAATTCTAGTCCAAGAGATTGATCTGGTAGGATACCAGCAAACTCATCGCCATAGGTATAGATAAATGACTTAATACCCGGAATGTCTGTTGCAGCCTTTGTTCCGTTAAACACATCAAACAGGTACCCTTTTTTATTATTGGCATCTGTAATCGTGTCTTTTGCAAAGGCAATAACGAGTACTTTAGCCGAATCAGGGATATGTAGCTTGTAACTATAATTGGTACCATCTCTATCCGGTTTTATAATTTCTGGTCGTGGATATTTCGCGGAAGTATAAAAACTGGCTACAAGATTAAGCTCCTTATCGGTATCGGCAGCTATACCTGCCGGATAGGTGATCCTGAGATCCTGCCCCTGACGGACATGCGGCGAAGAAAGCGTTAAATTTTTATAATTCTGGGCTTGAGCTATTGCGCAAATTGTTAGCAGGACTAACAACAGTATTGACTTTAGTGTTTTTTTCATTCCTAATATTTACCTAAAGAGGCAAAATATTAGGCCAGGTACTAATCAGCTAAGAAAAAATTAACATCCGGTATGAATTAAGGAGCTTAACCAATTATCGCGACTATAGTAGTTTAATAAAATCCCCAAATAACATCACTTTATTGCTCAATAAATTTGCAAACGATATTCTTTAAACAAGCGTCACAAAAAGCCAAAAAGTAAACAAAACAAGTACTGGTACTAAGCCAAATAGCACAAATAAATTTATAGTCAGTTTCAGAGCGGCAAAGGTATAAATACAAAAGAAAGTCATGGTTTTCATGGCTTTCCTTTGTTGATTGAAATTGTTGAACCGTAAAGTCAGGTTACGGAATTTATGTGACCTGAACTATGGATTATATCTTATTGCATTTATCAATGTAAACTTCTTTCACTTAAAATCAGGCATCTTATCCAGTTTCTTGATTTGGATGTTTCGGTAATAAGCTTCTGCACCTTCCGACTGGAATTGAATATGTCCATCAATAAGCGGCGACGGGGTGCTGCCCTCTTTAAGTACTGTACGTAAGCTCTCTGCCACCATAACCACATGACCATTAACGACACTCACTGCTTTGTCGCCATAGCAATAAAGTTCTAAAACGTTCCACTCGCCATTGGGCTTCTCAAAATCACCTTTTAAGTGTGATACAGAGTTTGCCGGCGTACCGACTGATGCAAATGGATGTAAAGGTGCTGCAGGGTCATAGATCCAACCTGATTTTTTATCGGTGCTGTCTTTCAACATAGAATGCACATCAGCACTCACTCCGGCCAGAAAAAACATGTCGCCCATATCCCCTTCCTGCACCTGGAACTCAGGAGCGCGTAGCCACACGTGCCAGAATTGTCCATGTGGCTCTTTGCCATGATAGAGTATACCATTATCTCTTTTAACAGTCAGTTTAGGTTCATACTTTTTCTCTCCCCATTTAAACTCCACCTTTAAATGATAATTGCTGTATTCTTTTTTTGTGCTGTAGCCGCCGAAAATCTCACCGGAAATATGCAATACGGGCTGGCCATCGACCATCTTTATCGTAAAAACATGTAAGGGGTCATTGTTTAAACCCAAAGGGGTGCCCCCATTCATGCCATCCCCTTTATTCCAGCCTGGTAAACTGGTCAGGCTTGTATGCGGAATGCCGATAAACACGTCGAAATTTCTGCCATCCTTTGTTAACAATGAGGTCCATTTATGGGTTAATTCCTGCGTAAATGCAGTCGTACCGAATAGCAAAAATGTGCTAAAAAAAAGGATTTGTTTTAATTTCATTGTTGATTTAATTTTTGGTCTCGGGTATAAATATGCTGAAGTCCTATAGCGATAATCAAAGATGTGTATTACATTTTTTGATTATCGGTAAAACACCGCTATGATTTTGTATCTTTCCGATATGAAACGCTACCGTCAGTTCCTTCCTGTGATTGTAGCCGATTTTGTGGTTGATCAATGGCGTCACCCAGTGCATAATCATAACCATTACGAGCTGATCTATGTTAAAGAAGGATCGGGCAGCCATTATATCAATAAAGAAGTTATTGACTACCGTTCAGGTAACGTATTTTTATTAGGACCGGATGAAGAGCATTATTTCGAGGTTAATAAAGCTACTCATTTTATTTTTCTCAAGTTTACTGATCTTTTCCTGCCCGGAAAAGGTAATGATGAATATTATGGCTATCAGCAATTGGAGTACCTGATTAAAAACCGGGAGGTGCGTACTTCAAAATTTAACCTAAATGCAAATGACCAACAAACTGTAATGCAGTTGTTCAATGTCATCATATCACTTAAGACAGATAAAGCGCGCAACGAAGAATTGATCAGGTTACAAATATTGGCATTGGCTGCAATACTAAAAAGAAATCTCCCTGAAATTACTTCAAGTGCCGGGCAAACAAAGGAGATGGAAGCGGTATTCAGCTACATTCACGAAAATATTTACGAGCCCGAAAAATTAAAGTCACCAGTGATGGCTGATTTTTTTCATACTACCGCTGATTATATTGGCCCTTATTTTAAAAGGAACGCGGGTATTACCTTAAGGGATTACATTCGCGACTACCGCAAATCCTTATTGAGGAAAAGAATGGAAAGCGGCAAATATAGTTTAAAAGACCTTGCCGCCGAATTTTCTCTTACTGATGCAAGTCATGTCAGCAAACTTTTGAAATAACAGCAGATCATCCTGTTAAGTGCCGGTTCTTTTCAGTAGCTAACACTGATCGGCTGAACTATTCTATTTCAGATTACATTCATTATGTTTTGTGTCACGTACAAGTGATTTGTCTTTGTATACTGAATTATATTCATCAAATGCAGCTATCCGCTGTCCAAAGTTTATAACTATTACTGTCCGGTAAAAAACATGAATATAATTAAAATGCAGATCATAGTTACTCCAAAACGGTAAGGGTATGTCCGGTCAGTTTAAAATTAACATCGCCTTTTTTTAAGATATTTAAGATGCCGGATAAGGGAAGGCTACGCTGTATTTTTCCTTTAAACAGCCGGTCTGGAATTTTACCGCTATAAACAATATCTAAATCATACCAGCGACTGATCTGCCTCATAATCGTGGGCAAAGAGGCTCTGTCAAATTGGAAAAAGCCATTCTTCCAGGCCACTGCCAGTTCTACATTCGCGTCAGTAACATTTAATTCACCATTTCGGGTGACATTCGCTTCCTGGCCGGGTTTCAGCAGGCTGCTTTTGTTATGAGAATTTATTTTTACGGAACCTTCCAGCAAAGCAGTTTTTAACTCAGACTCGTCATCATAAGCATTAATATTAAAATGAGTTCCTAAAACAACAACTTCTGTTCCATTAACCATAACATGAAATGGTTTTGTTTTATCCTTTGCCACTTCAAAATAAGCTTCACCCTTTAACTCAACAGTTCTTGATGAAGCATTAAATGCTGTTGGAAAGTGGAGCGATGATGAGGCATTAAGCCAAACCTTAGTCCCGTCGGCAAGCGTTAACTGGTATTCATTGGCGCGCGCGGTGGTAACATCATTGTAATTGGGTGCGGCTTTTTCATCGCTGGTAGCGGTATAGGATAATGCCCCGTTCTGATTAAGCGCTGTAGCTTTACCCTGTTGATACCTGGCGCCATTGGCAGAACTGTCTAATACCACCCGTTTCCCATTTGTAAGCGTAAGGACCGCCTTATTTATACCCGGTTTAATTTTTTCAGGCGTGCTATTTTTAGCAATAGGCTGTTCAGGTTTTAGATTATATTTATAATAGATACCTGAAGTGATCAAAACGCCGACTAATACAGCAGCAGCAGTCCAGGTTTGCCACCTGATTGACCTAACCGGAGCTTCCGGTACCCGGCCACTGTTAACAATATTTGTATAAATTTTTTCACGGTCGACGGTCTTTGACCTGGATGGCAATTCGCCTGCGCCTGCCTGGAGCCACAGTTGTCGCAAAGGGGTATTCAAAAGTTCAAATTCTTCCTCAGTCAGGCCATCAATAAGGATTAGCAATTCTTCCCATTCTGTCTGGGTACAGTTTCCATTGAGATATTTCTCAAAAAGGTCATTTATCCGTTGGCGAGTATCCATATAAAGATGTTTTTACCTGGCAGGCTTAGTTTAATTGTCATAAGAGGTGCTGAAAGGGTATTTGGTACTAACTTAAAATCTTTTTTTTAGTAAATAAAATTAACATCTGATAATCAGCATCTTTTTATGGATTGATAGTCCATTTTTTGCTATAATTGTTATTTGGAGACAAAAATGACCCCTGATCAAAATATATTTTTAAACCAAGAAACCAGTTTCAGGCAACTGTTTGATACATATTTTGACCGCGTTTTTGATTTTATTGTCGCCCTAAGCAAGTCTGATTATATAGCCGAGGAAACGACACAGGAGCTGTTTGTTATTTTGTGGAGAAAGCGCAATGATTTACACGAAGTGCGTAACATGGATCAGTATGTTTTCAGGATAGCCCGTAACCTTGCCATTAATTTATTAAAGAAGGCAGCTACCGATAGTAAACTGGCTACTCAATTTTACGATAGTACTATTCAGCATACTTCAGAAGTGCTGGAAAAAATAAGCCATAAAGAAGTGCAGAGCCTGATTGACCAGGCTGTGGCGGCCCTACCGGCACAGCCCCGTAAAGTGTATCTATTGAGCCGCCGCCAGCACATGAACTATGATGAAATAGCCATTGCCACCAATTTATCGCGTAATACGGTTAAAAATCACCTGCAAAAAGCATTGCAGGAAATTCGTAAATACCTCATCGATCATAACTATCAGCCATTTATTGCCTTAATGCTGATGAAATATTTCAGGTGAAAATCAATAGGTACTATAATTTTAATAGCTGACTGATCAAATACGGCCTATGATTAAAGAAGCTCTGATAGGTTTGGAACAACCAGGTCTGATCATAATTCCGTGCCTGTAGTCCCAGGTCATTAAATTCATAGATCACCGAATCAGGATCAGTAATAAGTATAGCAAGTATATCCTTTACAGGTTCAATTATTATAATTTAAAAAATTTGCCTTAACCTTTGCAGCTATTATTTTACTGAATCATCCTTTAATAAAAGTTCCATGTCTTCTTTCAATCGCATATAATTGCCTTTAAAGGCTTCTTCTTCCGTAATGGTTACCGTTTTTCCTTTTTCGTCGACATAGGAAGTTGGGATCGCGCCGGTCTGATAGCTTAAGATTTGTTTATGGCTATTGATAAGAAACATGGAAGGATAACCCGTAATACATCTAAAACCGGCTATATCAATGGTATGTGCTTTGTCCATTGATTTTACTTCGGAAGGAATTAAAAATATTCTGTTATTATATTGGGGTGCCAGGGTAGTCAAATCGGATTTTAAATCCCAGAACAACACTAAAAAATCGATCCGATCAGCATATTCTTCCACTATTTTATTTAGCGCAGGGATTTCTGCCCTGCAAGGCCCGCACCAGGTAGCAGCAACAGTCAGAAAAACAGGTTTTTTAGTTTTACTGACATTGAACTCCTTATTATCAATTGTTTTAAATTTATACTTCCCGATATAAGAATGATTGATGCAATTGGTTATGGAATCATAATACGCATAGGCCAATTTGGAATTATTGCTTTCCCATGCTTTTTGGCATGAATTCTGGTACCTGATAATTAAAGGCTCTGTATCTGCATATTTTCTTTTGACCGCATTCGTTTGCGCATAGGAATTTAGATTCAGCAATAAGAGTGCACATAAGGCAAAAGTAATTTTCATTGTTGGTGATGATAGTTTATAGATGTAAAATAGATAAAAAATCTGAGTGAAAAACTGGAAAGTTAAACAAGCTGTGCTATTGCCATTTTTGGTTAAAAGACCGATACTGTGATCAAATGGCTGACAGGTGTTTTTACCCATCTCTTTATGTTTTAGCAGCTTTCAGGGCGCTGCTAAAGGCCCGGATGATCTTTTGATTATCCTGTAACAACAAGGTCTCATTAATCCTCAGTTTGACCAGGTTTTCCTTATTTGCCCTACCTATCTGAATTTGGTCGGCCGTCGCCATTGCTTTACGAAATTTCGCTGGGTCTATGCCTTGCGGCAAATGGAGGTCAAATATATTACTGCCATTTGCTATTGCTTTTACGCTAAGCCCCGGCAGCTCGTTGAGGGAAGTGAATAGTGTATTCGCTTTATCTGCCGAAAGCTTAAGACGCTCAGTTAAGCCCTCCAGGTGATGCAAAGCCATGGCCGCGTTCGTCCAGCAACTGAAAGCCGTGCCGCCATGTACTTTAATCAAATGTTCCATTTGGGAGATGATATTTTTTGAGCCGCAGAGCATAGCGCCGCCGTTTGCCCCCCAATATTTATAAAGCGATATGTAAACTGTATCAAATAAGGCAGCGAAAGCAGCAATACTGATCCCGCTCCAGGCGGCGGCAAGATAAAGTCTGGCTCCGTCTAAATGCATGGGATAGCCATTCTGACGACAAAACGCCGAGATCTTTTGCAACTCAGCAAATGGCAGCTGCCTGCCGTCACACCTGCGTACGGGATTTTCTATGGCAACCGCGCCGATCCCGCTTTTAAATACCTCGCCCTGGTTATAGTAGTTCATACCTTCCTGGAGTTCTTCCAATGTAAAGAATGGAGCGCCGGGGGCCAGCGGGATAAGCCTTTTATGAAAAACTGACTGGGCGGCATCGGCCTCGTCCCGGTAAATATGGCTGGTTTCCTGTACGAATACTTTGGTATTTTCACCGCTTAATACCGCTATGGCCAACTGGTTGGCCATAGTGCCGCTCGGGAGGTAGATGGCTGCTTCCTTACCGGTTTCCTGCATAAACTTTTCTTGTAAACGTGCCACCGATCCACCTTTTCCGTAAAAGTCATTTTTTATAGGGTCTGCCTTATTGATCTCCTGTAATTTGGACAGATAGGCTTCCGGTTCATAAAAGGGGCCGTCATCATCAAAGGAAACGGTATTGCTGGTTATGGGTAGGAATCTTGGCTTTTCCGGTGCCTTGGCCGCTGATAAAGGTAAGGCCATGGGCAACAGGCCCAAGGCGGAAAGCCGAAGGAAATTTCTTCTTTTAATGTCTTGCATAATTGGATTGGTAGTTTAAGGTTGCTGGGTAACCGCTTTCAGCGCATTGATGGAATCTTCATTCTTCGGATTAATCTCCAATGATCTGCGGTACATAGCAATTGCTGCAGTCTTATCCCCGTTTTTCAGCAGCCCGTCGCCATAGCTATTATACACATTGTCACTTTGCGGGTAAAGGTGCGTGTTTAATTCAAAGGTGATCAGGGCCTGCGGCAAATGCCCGTGTTCCATGAATTCGTAGCCCAGGTTATTCACATCGTTTTCAGCCAGGATATATGCGGCAGTATCGGCCTTATGTGCATTCAGGAAGTCTTCGGCGACAGCTTTTCCATCTTTATACAGTACCTTGGCATAGGCTTTAGTCAGCGACAATTTGATGGGCAATGGTTCTTTGCCGTTCAATATCCGCATCGCGTTCAGTCCCTTACGGTACAGTTTCTCACCGTTGGTATTGTCGAACGCCACCACCAGCTGGTCTTTGCTGAGGTTACGAAAAAAGATGGTGGCGCAACCAGGCGTCCCGCCGGTATGCCAAACGATCTTCCCCATCGATTCATCCTCGAAGATAAACCAGCCCATGCTGTCAAAAGCTTTGCCCATGCCGCCGATGTCGAGCCAGATCCTCACGGGTTCGCCACCAGCGAGTTTAGCTGGGGTAGTCGCCGCTGCCAGGGTCGATGGCTTTAACAATTTACCGGCTTTAAGCGCCCGGTCAAATTTTAAAAAGTCACCGGTGGTGGAGACGTTATTGCTGGCCCCTACCAGCATCATTTTGAAATAACCGCTTTTGGCCTCTGTCAGCCGGGTACGCTGCGCCTCATAGGTCTGCGGGTATTCGTAATTCTCCGCATGGTTCGGGCCATTGTTCAGCAGCGTATCGTGCGCATAGGTGGCGTTCATGCCTGCGGGCACCCAGATATGTTTTTTGAGGTAAGTGTTGAAGAGTTCGCCGCTTACCTTTTCCACCAGCAGGGCAAGCAGATCGTAGCCCATATTGGAATACCACCATTTCTCGCCGGGCTTGAGTTCGAGCTTAATTTTGGCTTCGGTGGCAGCGGGGATTTCATCGGCATTGGTCATCATCCTAATGTTGTGCTTTTTTTGGTAAATGCTATTACACTGGCCCAACTGCTGGTCAGAATATCCTGATGAATGCGAAAGCAGTTGACGGATGGTGATGCCCGGGTACGGAAAGGCCGGAAAGTACGTTGCGTAGGTTTTATCAATATCGATCTTTCCTTGCTCCCAAAGCTGCGCGACCGCCAGGGCGGTGAATGTTTTGGCGATGGAAGCAAGCTCAAATTGCGTGGCCGGCGTATTGGGCTTTTTATCCTCAAAGCGGGCATAGCCAAAGGAGCCCTGGTAAATCACTTTTCCTTTTTCGGCAACCAATATATTACCGTTGAACGCGCCTTTGGTATGGTAATAGGTATCCAGTTGTTTTTTAATATCCTGCGCATGGACCGGCGCTCTCAGCGTAAATAAGAGCAGTGCAGGCAGTAGGATTTTATAAGAAATGCATTTTTTCATGCCGCTAAATAAGGTAAAGCCTGCGGTTAAAAATAGAATGGATTTTGCCTGTTACAGTTTTTGGTAGGCTTTGGGCAAAAAATGGGTCAGTTCCCTGAAGTTACGGATAAAATGGCTCTGATCAGCAAAACCGCAATAGTAGGCCACTTCCGTTAGGGACAGCGTACCAATATGGATCAGGCGCAAAGCGTGCTGTACTTTGAGCCTGCGCCTGTATTCGCCCAGCGTACAGCCCATGTAGGTTGAAAAATGCTTGTAAATGGTAACGGGATTGACACCGGAGATCGCAGCTAATTCATCCAGGTCCGGGTACTGCTGCCAGTTATCCTGTAAAAAATCAATAATTGTTTTCAGCCACGCTGGTGGTCCTTTTTTGTGCAGCTTCTTGGAATCCGAGAGGAGATCGAGCAACAATATGTGGATAGAAGAGGCTGAAAAATGATCTGCCTGAGCGGCTTCATGGTACATCTTGAGCAGGCTGAAGCTTGCATCCGGGTGCCGGGCCATCTTTTCCAGGTCATTTTCCCCCAATTCGTATTGCTGCATAAATTCCCCCGTGATTTCCAGGTTGATATTTTTAGAGGGGTGGCTGGTATGCAGATTGCGGTGAAGTTCATCCTGATGATAAAAAAGGAGCGTTCCCGGCAGCGCCGCCGTATCCCTTTGTTTGCGTTCTTTCCGGTTACCGCCCTTAATGATCAAACTGATATGGTTATTTTCGTGGGCATGCCAGCCTTCAAATACCTTGTTATGGTATTCCGTTTCGGTCAGTATGATCCCTCCAGCATAATAGCACCGTTTGTTGCTGCCCAAATACTGGCCGTTGCTTAAATTGATCATGTTTAGCGTCTCTGTTCGGTAATAAGACTTACTTGCCTTGATTTCGTGACAGCAAAAATACTTAAGGTATAAAAATAGATAAATTCATCGTTAAAAGATGTTAACGTTTTTCATATAAATCAGATTGTTTTTAATGACAGTCGATTGTCTTAATCTATGGATTTTATCGCATCTACATATACTGTCACCCTTCGGGCAACCTGACCATTATGCCGCTGTTATCGATCAACTGGTTGAAGTCACTTGAAAAAAACTTTTGAAACGGGTCTGTACAATTCTTTCAATGCCATTAAATAAGATCTCTCTAAATAAGAAACTAACAACAATTTAAAAAAGGTAATAATTTTTTAATACGGGCTTAGTACCTAATTCATTCTCCAGCCTCTTCATACAGTTTGCGTTAATTAGTTAAGTTCAGTTGGCATGTCCGTCCCCTTGTTGATTTAGGGGCGGATAAATGCACCCTCCTTTGCATTCACCAAACGATATCCGGATCGCCCGGGCGAACTATTTAAGTTTAACCCTTTAATTTATTAATTTATGAAGTTAAAAATTTTACGTAACTGTATCTCAAAGAGTAAATTGCACGCTTATTTGATCCGGCCGGCTCAGGAAAACTTGGGGCGGTATTATTTACCCCAATGGCAACCGGCTTACGGAAGCGACACGGGTGGAGGGCTGCAAATAATTAGAAAACTCCTGATGACAATGAAGATAACGGCTGTATTACTGTTGCT
>JAQBOP010000303.1 GCA_028287975.1 Mucilaginibacter sp.
GTCCAACAAATAATCCTGAAAATATGTTATTTTGCAATGTTATAATAATGCTAAAATCAAAAACGTTCAAAACTAATTCTTTTTGATGGTAAAAAATAAAACGATAAGTGAATCGGATTACATTTCTGAATTAGCCATACATGGCATACAGGAAAAAAAGGGAAACGATATTGTAAGGTTAGACCTTCGTAATATACATAGTTCGGTGACAGATTATTTCGTAGTATGTCATGCCGACTCAGCCACCCAAGTAAAAGCAATTGCCAATAGTATCGAAGAAGAAATTTACAAAGCCTTAAAGCAAGACCCATGGCGCAAAGAGGGCCTTGAATACGGCGAGTGGATATTATTGGATTATGTAAATGTAGTAATACACGTATTCCGCACAGACAAGCGTGAGTATTATGGCGTAGAAGACCTATGGGGCGATGCCGAAATAAAGAGTTATAAAAGCGCCTAAACACACACCTAATAACTTATGATATTAATTATAAGTGAGATTTAAATAAAAATGGAAGATAAAAAATTGCAGAAGCCAAAGCCCATACGCAAAATACCTAATAAACGAATAGCCCCCAAACCCCCTAAATTTAACTTTATGTGGTTATATGCCGTTGCTATAGCTACATTTTTGGGTGTAGCCTATTTCTCGGGAGGCAGCGGCGGCAACCCGATAGACTTTAAGCGTTTTGAAACAGAAATGCTTAGGCCGGGTGATGTAGACTATGTTGAAGCTTACAAAAACGGCGATTATGTAGTTGCCGAAGTTCACATCAAAAAAGACAGCTTGAAAAAGCCGCAATATGCTGATATCAATAAAGCACAACACTCATTTGGTGGAACTGCCAATGACCCGCAGTTTACTTTTACCGATGCATCATACGAAAGCTTAAAACAATCTATAGATAACGCGCAAAAAGACATGCCTGATGCAAAAAAGGCAAGTATCAAATATGTACCGCATGACAGCTTGTTGTCAAACGGGTTGGTGCAGAGCGTGATCATGATCGTGTTATTTGCGGCGGTGCTGATGTTTATTATGCGCCGCATGAGCGGTGGCGGTGGCGGTGGCCCGGGTGGGCAGATCTTTAACATCGGTAAATCAAAAGCTACTTTGTTTGATAAGGAAGCACAGGTATCTGTAACCTTTAATGATGTTGCCGGCCTTGAAGAAGCCAAGCAGGAGGTAATGGAAATTGTTGATTTCCTGAAAAACCCTAAAAAATATACTAACCTGGGTGGTAAAATACCTAAGGGGGCTTTATTGGTAGGCTCGCCGGGTACAGGTAAAACTTTATTGGCTAAAGCAGTTGCCGGCGAGGCGCAGGTGCCTTTCTTCTCGCTGTCAGGTTCTGACTTTGTAGAGATGTTTGTAGGTGTGGGTGCATCACGTGTACGTGATCTGTTCCGCCAGGCAAAAGACAAAGCACCATGTATCATATTTATTGATGAGATCGATGCTATTGGCCGAGCCCGTGGTAAAAACAATATTGTTGGCGGTAATGACGAGCGCGAAAACACCCTTAACCAATTATTGGTGGAGATGGATGGTTTCGGTACCGACTCGGGTATCATTATTCTTGCTGCTACCAACCGCCCTGACGTACTGGACTCGGCTTTACTACGCCCCGGACGTTTTGACAGGCAGGTATCTATCGATAAACCTGATTTGATCGGCCGCGAGCAGATCTTTAAAGTTCACCTTAAGCCGGTTAAACTGGCCGATGGTGTCGACGCTAAAAAACTATCAGCACAAACGCCTGGCTTTGCCGGTGCAGAAATAGCCAATGTTTGTAACGAGGCCGCTTTGATAGCTGCCCGCCGTAACAAAGAAGCTGTTGATATGCAGGATTTCCAGGATGCTATTGACCGTGTAATTGGTGGTTTAGAGAAAAAGAACAAGATCATATCTCCCGAAGAAAAACGCATCGTTGCTTACCACGAAGCCGGCCACGCTATTGCGGGTTGGTTCCTGGAACACGCCGATCCGTTGGTTAAGGTATCTATCGTGCCACGTGGCGTTGCTGCGTTAGGTTACGCGCAATACCTGCCTAAAGAGCAGTTCTTATACACTATCGAGCAGTTAGAAGACGGTATGTGCATGACCATGGGTGGCCGCGTTGCAGAGGATATTACCTTTGGTAAGATCTCGACCGGTGCGCAAAATGACCTGGAGCGCATCACCAAACTATCATACGCCATGGTTACTATTTATGGTATGAATGAGAAAGTTGGTAACGTTTCATTTAACGATACGCAAGGCGAGTACCAGTTTAACAAGCCATATTCAGAAAAAACATCGGAGCTGATAGATAACGAGGTGCGTAACCAGATCAACCAGGTTTATGCCCGTACCAAACAATTGTTGTTAGAAAAACAGGAGGGCCTGATCAAATTGGCCGACAAGTTGCTGGAAAAAGAGATCCTGTTCCAATCAGACCTGGAAGAGATCCTGGGTAAACGCCCGTTTGAACACCGCACCACTTATGATGAATTTGTAAATGGTGTGCAGGAGTCAAACCAGGAGCCTGCCGCGCAAGGTGTAGCTCACGAAGGAGTGGTTGACCACTCAGGAACTTTTGAAAGAAACCCGGAAGAAACAGAAACCCAAGCCGGCGAATAATCTCAGCAAAAAGCTTAAAGCAAAAAGACCAAAGCGGCCTGTAGCTTTAAGCTTTTTGCTTTAAGCTATAAAATGAGAGACATTACTACATCAAAAGAAAAGCTGCTTAAAAAAATACGCCAGGCCTTACTGGAGAAAAGGGATAATCCTTACCCCAATCTTGAAAATCTGCCGCTTTACCCGCCTGCAACCGAGCATCTTGATGTAATGTTTGCCGAAGAGTTTATGGCCGTACAGGGGCAGTTTGCTTTTTGCGAGGACGAAGTACAGTTTATTGAAACCCTTTTAGAGCTGGCCGAGCAGCGCAACTGGCATAAAATATATTGCTGGGAACCCTCCCTGCAGGAAATACTGGCACGCTACGAATACCCTTATTTTGAAACCGATAAAGATTTTGAACAAGCCGAAGTTGGCTTTACTTTATGCGAAGCATTAATTGCCCGTAATGGCAGTACCATGCTGTCAAACGCCGGCGCCGCGGGCCGCAGGTTAAGCATTTATCCGGGCGTACATATTGTACTGGCTTATACCTCGCAATTGGTTACCGATCTGAAAGATGGCTTTGCACTCATCAAAAAAAAGTACGGCACAAATATCCCATCCATGATCACCAACGTTACCGGCCCAAGCCGTACCGCCGATATTGAAAAAACGCTTGTTTTGGGCGCGCACGGCCCTAAAGAGTTGTTTGTGTTTTTGTTGGAAGGGTAAGGACTATTTACGAGCAAAATTATTCTTCAGTTAAATAAGATTAATTTTTAGTATATCAATAATAGAAGTACTTAACCTCATGTCTTTCTCATTCAATTTTACCTTAGAGGTAATTTCGATAGTATAGTCCCGTTCTTCATCTTTATAAAAGACATAAACATAATTATCATCGTATGGTATAAACCCTTCGTTAAATTTGGGGTAAAACTTGATTAAATCTTTTAGCTCCAATTCAAAATTTAATCCGCCAAACCTAATCGAGTTTATTTTGTTGTTTTCGAGATACATTGATAAGACACTAAAAATTTCATTGCGAGGCTTTAGAAAAAACGTATTATGGCCATTATCCATTATTACATCTCCAAATTCCGTTAGCAATTTTTTTGCATCAAATCGATTTTTCAATAAGTAGCTTACTATTGATTCCAAAGACGCTATGTTTAGTTGTTCTATAATCATATCTTCTAATTTACAGAAAAGGGGTTGGATAAATATATTCAATTACACCTGCGATGGCGAAACCCCGTAAGCTTTCTTAAAAGCAAACGAGAAGTGCGAGAAATCTTTAAAGCCAACCTCCATATAAACATCTGACGACCTCCAGCCTTTTTCTTTAATGAGGTAATGCGCATCGGTCAATCGCTTTTGCTGTAGCCATCGGTTGGGCGAGGTATGGAAGATCCGTTCGAAATCGCGCTTAAAAGTAGCCAGGCTTCTCCCGGTGAGGTAAGCAAACCGGCTGATGCTTACGTTGTATTTATAGTTCTCGTTCATGTAAGCTTCCAGGTCTATCTTCCCCGGTTCGGCAAAATCAAACAGCACATTTTTAAGCTCCGGGTTTATTTGCAGCAACAGCATGATCACTTCCTTTATCTTCAGCTCTGTAAGTGCTTTGTCAATATCCGTAGTCGCATTTAAATACGTCTTTAATGACGCTACATAATTTTTTAGCAGATCTTTTGGTTCAAGCAGTAAGATCCCGTCACCGGTATATGGCGCATCAGCATGCAGGTTAAGTTCATCGCTCATGGCACGCAGGGTATCCCTGTCTAACCGGGTTGAGAGCGAAATAAATTCACCACCGGGTGGCGGCTGCTTTATAAATTTGCACAACTGGTTCTTCCTGAAAAACCTGAAATCGCCTTCCTTAAAATGATAGGTTTTATCACCAACATACATTACCTGGTTGCCCGACAAAATATACCCAAACACATGTTCGGGTATAAATTGCTCGCCTTCCCTGCTTACGTGCGCGTAGCAGGAATAGAGGATCCGCTGTGATCTGATATCTTGTTTATCGGCCATTTATAAAGCTAATTTACTTATCTTTTTAAATAGGTCTTACCGAAATCGCTATTCAAAAAATTCTCTGATTCGTCATGATCGGTAGACAAGCTGACCGGCAGCCATTTTTCCAGTTCGGCTTGTTTTGCCTCATCTGCGTATTTCAATAAGTTGATAGCCTCACTGCCTAATATCAAATGTATCGGCGGCTCGGGGTTTTCGGCCAGGTCCACCATTACCTTAGCTGCTTTCTCCGGGTCACCTACCGGAACAAAATTTCCGCTTTTAAAAAAATCAGTTCGCGCGCCGACGGTGTCTTCATATCCTTCAATTGTTGGCGCGTAGCTCATGGATGCTCCTGCCCAATCAGTACGGAAACCACCCGGTTCAACACAGGTAATATAAATACCCAGCGGCCTTACTTCTTTAGCCAAAGCTTCGCTAAATCCGCCTAAACCAAACTTAGCGGCCTGGTACATGGTTAAACCGGCGTTGCCTACCCGGCCGCCTATCGAGCTGATCTGCAGGATCCGGCCCGAACGTTGTTTGCGCATATAAGGCAGCACGGCGCGTGTTATTTCAATAGGGGCATATAAATTAGTTTCCAGCTGGCTGCGCACCTGTTCTTCTTCATACGCTTCGGCTGCGCCGATGATACCGAAACCGGCATTATTTACCAAAACGTCGATCTGTCCGAAGTGCGCGATGGTATCTGCTACCGCTTTGCGGACTTCATTATAGTCGGTAACATTTAATTGTACCGGAAATATCTGTTGGGGATATTTTTGAACCAGATCTGCCAGGGCGTCTGTGTTGCGGGCCGTAGCGGCTACTTTGTCGCCTGATGCTAAAACCGCTTCTGTCAGGCTGCGCCCTAATCCGCGGGAACTACCTGTTATAAACCATACTTTTGTCATTGTCTTTTATTTTTAGTTAAGACAAAGGTATAGCGAAGCAACAGGCAACGTTGTGTTGTAAGGCTCAAGTTATTTTGTTGAAAGGCTCAAGTTGAAGAACCCTCTCATTTTCTACCTCAACCCCGGCGGTCTCAGTTCTATTTTATTTATCACCAAGTAAACATATAAGCCAATTCTGATACTTTGAAGCATCTTTTTTGCTCACGTCATAGTTTATACCTGCAATGCCAAATTTAACTATTTTGAATTGCTTTAGTCCGTCTATCTCTTCTTTATTCAGCTTTAACGTAGCTATATAGCGATAAGTAAACGGGTCTAAAGCAGTACGTGCAGCTTCAAGGGTTTCATCCATTATGAAATCACCGTTATCTAATTTCATATATATGCCCTTTGCATCGAAAGTTCTGCTGGGGCTTTGGCCATATGCATCTACCTGGTAAGTGGTATCGCCCTTTGCAATCGTTTTATAAAATATCAAGCCCATATCTACCGATGGAGACTTAAACTCTGTAATACCTTGCACCAGGTTTACGTGTTTTTTTATTTTTCTACAGTCATCGTTTTGAGCATGCGCATAATAGGCTATTAATAAGAGTAATGCGATAATGGTAGTTTTTTTCATAAAAAGGTTTGTTAGGTCGATTAAATTTATGAAAAAATTATGATACTCCGCTAATTGTATTATTTCCTCTCGTTAGTGCGGGATCATAAATTCCTAAATAAAAATGGTCCGGATTTACCAACCGGACCAACGTAATAATAAGAATAACAGGAAAACTATTTCAACACCTCGCTTACCGCGTGGCCTATCGATCCGTTTGGTGCCTGGATGTGTAACAGGGATGAAATTGTTGGCGCGATATCCGTCATGTGGGTCTCTTTAGTGGTAGCGCCATGATTAATACCCCATCCCATAAATACCAGCGGGATATGCGCGTCGTACGGGTTCCATGTACCGTGGGTGGTGCCGGTCGGGCCTTTGTCGTTTGTGCCATGTCCCGTAAACCATCCCGGTTTTAAAATGATCTGGATAGCGCCACTATGCTCAATATTGTAGCCATTAATTATCCGGGTGCGTAATTCGTCAGGAATATTAGTGGTTTGTATTTTCTGCATGTCAACCGCGTACGCGACATAAGGCAGTTTTTGTAAAAAGGCAATACAATCGTTTTTTACCGCATTTTCATCCAGCCTTAAATATTTTATGATGGCATAGTTAAGGTTAACCTGGTAATTGTTAAAACTGAGCACCAAACCGTCAATTTTATATTTGTCCAACAAATAGGCATTGATATCCTTTAACGATACCGCGTCATCCCATACACCTGCCGGGATGTTTTGATCCTTCAAAAATCCGGGGTTATGCGCAGCGCCGTGATCAGCAGTTAAAAATACTGTGTATTTGCCTTTACCTACTTTAGCATCAAGAAAGGTTAGGAAAGCGCCCAGGTCGCGGTCTAACCGCAGATAGGTATCTTCTATCTCAACCGCGTTAATTCCAAACTGATGGCCAATATAATCGGTAGATGATAAACTTAAGGCTAAGAAGTCTGTCGCGTCGCGGGTACCTAACTGCTCAAAGTTAATGGCAGCGATAGCCAGATCCAGCGTAAATGTATTTCCGAAAGGCACACTGCGGATAAGCCCCAAATTACCCTTATACATGGTTGATGTTTTAACCGGGAACGTTGGTGAATCAGCACCTTTAAAAGCACCTTCGTAGTCGTTATTATCTGCTGTGCTTTGGGTATAAGTGTCAATAGGATAAAGGGTATTCCAGTCAAGCTTTAAATAGGTTTCCGGTAGTTTCTGGTCGTTAAAATCTTTTACCCATTGCGGAAGCTCTTTCATGTAATAGGTGCTGGTTATCCAGTTGCCACTTTTATCATCAAACCAGTACGCAGCGTTAGCGGTATGCCCGGCAGGCAAAATACCGCCACGGTCCTTCAAAGCGATACCAATTACTTTCGATTTAAAGTTGGTAGCCAGCCTTAATTCGTCAGTAACCGTAGTGGTCAGCAAATTGCGGGGCGACATCTGGCCGGTTTTAGACGCTGTGGCGCCTACCGTTTGCACCGTTGAATCATCTGTGCAATACATGGATTTACCTGTAGCCTGTATAATAAAATCATTCCCGGCAATACCATGCAAGGCAGGTACAGATCCGGTATAAATTGCGGTATGCCCAGCGGCTGTTACGGTAGGGATATAATCGATATTGGTGTTCTCGCAGCTAAAGCCTTCATTAAGCAGGCGTTTAAAACCGGTATCGCCATAGCGCGAATAAAAACGATAAAGGTAATCCCAACGCATTTGGTCTACCACTATGCCTACAACCAGTTTGGGGCGGGGCAGATCTGTAGATGGAGCAATAGCTGTTGTTACCGGCTCTTTCTTTTTAGTTTTGGTCTGCGCGTTAGCGTCAACAAAAAGGCATGTGCCCACCAATAACAACAGGTATTTAATTTTCATACAGCTCAAAATGTTAAAGAGCCAAATATCCGCATACAATTACAACTCTATATAAAGTTAGCATTAAATAATGTTAATGATTATGTGGCAAAAGTTAACAGAGTATGCTGGCTTGCGGTATGCAGATCCCGCCATGCGCGGTTGATCTCTGTAGTTGTGCTTGCAGCGGTTAATCCGCATAAAGGGTATAGCCGGTCAACTATCTCACGCGCAGTGATCGCCAGCCTGCGGCTTGTGGTGCTTACCAGGTTTAATTGTGCGTCAGGTACTATATTTTTTTCTACTATTGATTCCCATGAAGCATCTATCGCGTCAAAAAAAGCGGACCGCAGTTGGCTCATTTCTTTATTAGCCAATGCCAGAGAATCGATCAGGTATGTTTTTTGCTGATCGGTAAGGCGCGGGTGGTTCATGCGCTCCGTAAACACATCGCCGCAAAGGTCAATAAAATGAATGGCTATGCCTGATATATTAACCGCCAGCGTAGCTTCTGCCAATTGCAAAAAAGGATACCGGTATAAAGGCTCATCCACAACTACTGCCGATGGATCTATTTTAAACTGACGGTTGTACGGCACAACCAAATCTTTTACCTCAAAGGCGTCGCTGCCGGTGGCTATCATACCGATATATTTCCAGGCAGGCAAAATCTGCACATCCTTTCTATCAAAAATAAACGGCAATACCAACTGGTCGCCATTAGTGTTGAGTACCGGTTCCCCGTTATTCTGTATAGCGCAATTGGCGGTGATATGCGTGGCATGGTGCGCTCCGCTGGCGTATTTCCAGCTACCGTTAACTAAGTAGCCGTTTTCCTTTAGCTCTGCAGTGCCGCATACCGCGCCGCTGCCTGCCAGGCAAACCTGGTTGTTATTAAAAACCGGCATAGCAATTTCCGGGTCTATAAAACCACCGAACCAGCCTGCACCACTGCAAAGGGTAACCACCCAGCTGGTGCTGCCGTCTGTCCAACTGATGGCTTCCTGTAGTCGAACCAGCTCGGGTAGCGATATTTGCCGGCCTGTATAAATTCCCGGCACTAAAAGTTTGAACCATTGTCGTTGGTAAATTATTTCCAGTTGACGCGGATGCAGCATACCGAGTCGTTCTGCTTCGGCGGCTGTGTTTCTGACGATATCGATGTCATCCCCGCTAATAAAAGCTGAAGGATGGGGTAATGTATTTTCCATGTTTAGTTAGTTAAAGCGGCGCCTGCCATTTTATCTTCTTTCCAGATAGCGCGCCATTCAAAAAAGCCAAATATGGCTACGATAAACAAAAACAGGGTCAGCGCCGCAAACAATATCAGGTGTTTATAGCACAGCAGTGGTATGGCAAACAGGTTTGATATGTTCAGCAAGATCCAATTCTCCAGTTTACGCCGTGCAAGCAACCACATTCCCGCCCAGGCTGTCGACGATACCCATGCATCCCACACCGGTACATTTGATGTAGTGAATTTTTTTAACAGCACATAAAAGATTGCCCAACCCACAAATACGATCAGCAAGGTAATTACCCATTCTTTGTTTGTAGCCCAGGTAATTTTTATTGGTGGGGCATCGCGCCGCTTTATCCAGTGGATCCAGCCGTACAAGCTCATCACAATATAATAAATGCTCAATGCCGATTCGGCATAAAGCCCGGCTATCATCAAAATATAAATACCAATGATGGTACCGGCTATCCCGGTTGGATACAAGGCTATGTTATTTACTTTGGCCAGCAGCACTTCGGCTATGCCTAATATTACCGCCACCCATTCCCATAAAGTAGTTTGATGGATCTGCGCAATAAACAGTTGCAGCCATTCATGTATGTTTATCATTTTTGGCTATGATTTAATAAGTAGAACTTAAAAAGCAACACCGACAGCAATTGTATCCTGTGGATGTTGCTTCTTAATTGTTAGAATTTAAGATTTAATGATGCCAGGAAATTAACAGGCGCTTGGGCAAACCAATAGTTATAGTTAGCTACTTTGCCACCCTCAACATCCGGATATGTTGCACCGTCCGACTGGTATTTGGCGCTAAACACGTTGTTAACCAACAGCCCGATGCCGATATTTTTAACGCCTTTAATACTGAAGTTATAATTCAGCCTTACGTCGTTTACAAAATAGCGAGGCAACGTGCGGCTCTGCGCTGATGTATTATCCAAATACTGCTGGCTCACATATTTGCTGATAAAAGCGATCTCGGCATTTTTTACAGGCTTGTAGCTGATGGTACTTGCGCCGGTAAAGTTTGGCGAGTAAGCGATTTCTGTTTTTTGATATGGGAAGTTTACCGCGTTACCGTTCTCATCAAATAATACCTGGTTAAAGTTTTTAACCTTATTGGTACTTATGGTAGCGTTAACCAGCCAGTTTAGCTGTTGTGTAATACTAATCCGCGCGTTACCTTCAACACCTGCACGGTAGCTGTCTTTAATATTGGTGCGGATAGCTTCGCCGACATCGTCAAGCGCGCCGGTTAATACCAGCTGGTTTTTGTAAAGCATATAAAACCCGTTAATGCCCGCGCTGAAATTAGATTGGCTGGTACGATAACCGAACTCCAGGTCTTTCAGGTTCTCGGCTTTTGGCCGGCTTGATGGCGATGAATTTACAAAATCACTGCGGTTGGGTTCGTGGTTACCTACGGCTATAGATGCATAAACATTGCTGTTGTCTGTAACCTGGTAGGTGATACCTGCTTTGGGGTTAAAAAAATTCAGACTCACCTGTTGCTGTACGTTGCGCAGCGCCTCATCAAACCCTAAAAACGAATAGCCGATATGGCGGTATTGCACATCGCCATATAACAACACATCGCCTAAATGATATTCGGCACGGCTGAATATGTTAAAGTCGGTTTTTTTGGCGCTGTTGCGCGAGTACTCATAGTCGGGCGGGATATTGGTACTTTGTTGCGTCCACTCGATATTGTTGTAATGTCGGCCTTTGTATTCATTATACGCACCGCCGACTGTCAGGTCAAGTTTTGTATCAGGCTTGTAGTTGAAATTATAGGTGGCACCATAAAAGTCATTATCCAGCCATAAGCGGCGCACCAGGTCGGTCGAGTTAACTGTCACACCACCAACGGTAACAGGAGTAACCTGGTAATCGCTCAGGGCATCGTTGTTTCTGTACTCTTCATAGTAGCCGTAACCTTTTGTATAATGCAGCGCCCCGCTGAATGATAATTGCGGGCTGATCTGCTTATTATATAACAACTGGTAATAGTTTTGGTTATAGTTATCTGTCTGATTTTTATAGTTCTGGCCGGTCGACTCGATATAACCCAGCTCATTATACTTACGGTTGCCAAACTTTACGCTATCCTCGGGTACGCCGTCCCATGCCTGGTGGGTTTTTTCGTAGCCACCAAACACATTCAGACGCAACACGCTGGTTTTGCCATAGTATGCCCCACTAAAAAAGTACGACCTTAAGGTAGATGCCGAGCGGTCGATATAACCGTCGGATGTCATGTTGGATAAGCGTCCGTCAAAACTGAAATGTCCGCCCAGTAAACCTGTACCCAGGTTAAAGGTGTTTTTTACCGTCCCGTATGAGCCTGCCGAGCCGTTATACTCGGTATAAGCGCTGTCACGCCGGGTGGTGGTCTGGATGTTGATGCTGGCTCCAAAAGCACCTGCACCGTTGGTCGATGTACCAACGCCGCGCTGCACTTGGATGTTGTCCACAGACGAAGCAAGGTCGGGCAGGTCGACAAAGTAAACACCCTGGTCTTCGGCATCATTCATCGGGATGCCGTTAAGCGTTACGTTGATGCGTGTAGGATCCGATCCGCGAATGCGGATACTGGTATAACCCACACCGGCACCTGCGTTTGAAGTCACCACTGTTGATGGCGTTTGCTCTAACAGGTACTCAAAGCCGCGGCCCGAATTGTTTTTGTCGATATCTTTTTTATTAAGATTGGTAAACGCCGTAGGCGAATTGGCCGATGCCCGGGTGGCGCTCACGGTGACTTCTTCGGTTACGTTGCTGCTGCGGTTTAGTGTAAAATCAAGTTGGGTATTCGCTGATAATGATACTTCTTTTTGCCCGGTTTTATAACCCAGGTAGCTTACGGTCAACTTATAATTGCCGCCTTTTACGTTTTTAAAGGTGTATTTGCCGGCAGCGTTACTCATGGTGCTGATGGCTAAATTTTGAATGGTGATGGTAGCGCCGGGCAATGTTTCGCCGGTTTGCTGGTCAGTAATTTTCCCGGATACCGAGAATTGGGCCGATGCCAGGACAGGCAGCAGCAAGGCAAATAATGCCGTGAATAAATTTTTCAAATGTGTGTTAAATAAAAAACGTTAAACCATCTGCACACCAGGGTTGAATATGCAGTACACTTAACTTGTTACCTCTCCCTACGCCGGCATTACCCGGATCAGGTGCATGCTCAAGTCTTTAGTCGGAAGTCTTTAGTCGGAAGTCAGGTTTGACTTAGGGCTTTGGACTTTAGGCTTTAGACTCAAGCAATGGGTTTGATCTCAGCCCGTCTTTCAGTTTGGTAAAATATGCTGTTGCG
>JAQBOP010000318.1 GCA_028287975.1 Mucilaginibacter sp.
ACGTATTGCAGGCTGCCATGAAATTGTAGTTTGTTCGCCGCCGCAAAAAAACGGGAAGGTAAACGCTTTCATTGCTTATGTCGCTTTGCTTTTAGGAATTGACAAGATCTATATGGCGGGCGGCTCACAAGCCATCGCTGCCATGGCTTATGGGACTGAAACTATTAGTAAGGTTGATAAGATCTTCGGCCCGGGCAACCAGTTTGTAACAAAGGCTAAAACTATTGTACAATCGTCCACTACAACCGCTATTGATATGCCTGCGGGCCCTTCGGAAGTATTGGTAATAGCTGATGAAACCGCAAGGCCCGAATTTATTGCTGCCGATCTGCTGGCACAGGCTGAACATGGTATTGACAGCCAGTCGATCCTGGTTACCACATCGGCACAAATAGCTGAAGCGACATTAGCAGAAGTTGAAAGACAAACCGCCGTGTTACCCCGTGCAGAAATTGTAAGACAAGCACTGGCAAATTCATACATCGTAATAACCAATACGTTAGAAGAGGCGATGGATTTCAGCAATGCGTATGCCCCTGAGCACTTGATACTGGCCACCGAAAACTGGAAAATGATCACTAACAAGATCATAAACGCCGGGTCTGTTTTTCTTGGAAACTTAACGCCCGAAAGTGTCGGAGATTATGCATCAGGAACCAACCACACACTACCTACAAGTTCTTATGCAAGAGCTTATTCAGGCGTTTCAGTTGATTCTTTTGTTAAGAAGATGACATTTCAGTTTATCACGCCGGAAGGCATTAAAAATATAGGGCCATCAGTTGAAATTTTAGCCGAATTAGAAGGCTTACACGCGCATAAAAATGCAGTGAGTGTAAGGATGAAAGAATAACTATGATTTATAAGATCAAAAGATGATAGGATAAGTTTTCAAATCCTTTAATCATCAAATCCTAATAATCATAGTTCAGACAAATGATATAACCATGTTTAATATAAACAACATACTCAGAGAAAATATTAAAAACCTCACCCCTTATTCGTCTGCGCGTGATGAGTTCCAGGGTGAGGCAAGTATCTACCTCGATGCTAACGAGAACGCTTTTGGCTCGCCGTTGGATGAGCCATATAATCGCTATCCAGATCCATTGCAATACAATGTAAAAAAGCGCCTGAGCGAAATTAAAGGCGTACCTGTTCGCAATATATTTTTAGGTAATGGCAGCGATGAAGCTATTGACATTCTATTCCGCAGTTTTTGCAACCCGGGTGTAGATAATGTGATATTAGTTCCGCCTACGTATGGTATGTACGAGGTATCGGCCAATATCAATGATATAAAAACAAAAAAGGTTTCGCTTACCGAAGAATTTCAGTTGAATTTAGAGGGTATAGCCGAGGCGATAGATCAAAACACCAAACTCATTTTTATCTGCTCACCAAACAACCCTACGGGTAATTCTATCAACCGGGATGATATAGAAACGCTACTAAATAATTTTGACGGTATAGTTGTTGTTGATGAGGCTTATATCAATTTCAGCCGCCAGAAAACCTTTATCCAGGAACTGACTGAATATTCAAATCTTGTGGTGTTGCAAACGCTGTCAAAAGCGTGGGGGCTGGCGGGCTTACGCGTGGGTATGGCTTTCGCCAGCGAAGAGATCATCGAGGTGATGAACAAAGTTAAACCACCTTATAATATTAACGAGTCATCACAGCAATTAGCACTAAAAGCATTAGCCAATGTTGAGCAGGTAAACAACTGGATAAAAGAAACTTTAGCACAACGGGATAAATTAGTACTTAGCCTTAAAGACCTTGATTTTGTGCTGGATATTTACCCAAGCGATGCCAACTTTATATTGGTTAAAACAACAGATCCAAAAGGCATTTATAACTTCCTGGTGCAAAAAGGAATTATTGTGCGCGACCGTTCAAGAATTGATCTTTGCGAGGGTAGTTTGCGCATAACTGTTGGTACACCTGCCGAAAATGAAATACTGATAGATACTTTTAAAAAATTTAAATGAGCAAGCTACAGAAACTACTTTTTGTCGACCGCGACGGCACCATGATCAAAGAGCCGGCTGATGAGCAGATTGACTCATTTGAAAAACTGGAGTTTTATCCCGGTGCTGTTACCTATCTTTCAAAGATCGCTACCGAGCTGGACTATGAACTGGTGATGATCACCAACCAGGATGGCTTAGGCACAGCCGCTTATCCCGAAGATACATTTTGGCCGGTACATAATTTTATCTTAAAAACATTTGAAAACGAAGGCGTGAAATTTTCGGCGATCTATATTGACCGTACCTGGCCGAAAGATAATGCCTCTACCCGCAAACCCGGTACGGCATTGTTAACGCAATACTTTGATACCACCAAATACGATCTGAAAAACTCTTTTACTATTGGCGACCGTCGCAATGATGTATTGTTGGGTAAAAATCTGGGCGCTAAAGCTATTTGGTTAAACAATCACTCAAATTTAGGTGGCGCAGAATTTAAAGATAATGATGATATAAAAGATACCGTAGCACTTGAAACAGCCGACTGGAAAAAGATCTACGAGTTTTTAAAACTGGGCGAGCGTGTTTTTGAAAAAAAACGGACCACCAAAGAAACTGATATCTACGTTAAAATAAACCTTGACGGTACAGGCGAAGCCAAAGTATCAACCGGGTTGCATTTTTTTGACCATATGCTTGACCAGATAGCAAGGCATGGCAGCATAGACCTTGAGATCAATGCTAAAGGCGACTTGCACATCGACGAGCATCATACCATCGAAGATACAGGTATTGCCTTAGGCGAGGTTTTTGCCGCTGCCCTGGGCAATAAAAAAGGTATTGAGCGCTATGGCTTTTGCCTGCCTATGGACGATTGCCTGGCACAGGCAGCCATTGATTTCGGCGGCCGCAACTGGCTGGTTTGGGAAGCAGATTTTAAACGCGAAAAAGTTGGTGATATGCCAACCGAAATGTTTTACCATTTCTTTAAATCATTTAGCGACGCGGCAAAATGCAACCTGAATATCAAAGCCGAAGGGCAAAACGAACATCATAAAATTGAGGCCATATTTAAAGTATTTGCCAAAGCAATAAAAATGGCTGTTAAGCGTGATGTAAATAATATGGTTTTACCATCAACTAAAGGGTTACTTTAGCCCCCTAACCCCCTAAAGGGGGAACAATTACAGCACATTAACATGTCATCAATCGAAAACGAAAATATAGAATCAGCAATAACTCCCCCTTCAGGGGGGAGCGATGGCTTGAGCAGTGGCGGGGGGCTCGGTATCATTAGATACGGTGCCGGAAATATATTCTCGCTGACCGCGGCTTTAGAGCGGTTAGGCATCCCCTATGGCATGGTAAATACTGAAGCAGATTTAGCACAATTTGACCGATATATCATTCCTGGTGTAGGGCATGCTGGCGCGGCAATGGATAAGCTGAATAATTCAGGCCTGGTACCTGCAATAAAGGCATTACAAAAACCAACATTGGGTATCTGCGTAGGCATGCAATTACTTACAGCATACTCTGAGGAAGGCGATGCTAACTTATTGAATATCTTTCCAATAAAAACATTAAAATTTGCCGGTAGTCCTGACCATAAAGTACCGCATACCGGCTGGAACAGAGTTTACGCCGAAAAGGAAAATCTACTTTTTAAAGATATTCCTGTTGGTTCACATTTTTACTTTGTACATTCATACTTTATTGAATATAACAATGCATATACTTTAGCCGCAACAGATTATAGTATTAAATTTTCGGCATCAATTTGGCAGGATAATTTTTATGGTGTTCAATTTCACCCCGAAAAGTCAGGCACGTATGGCGAAACATTATTAAAAAATTTCTCAAAATTATAAAGACATGTATATTATCCCCGCTATTGATATATTAGATAAGAAAGTTGTGCGCCTGCGCGAAGGCGATTACCAGCAAGTAACTGAATATGATGTTACGCTGGAAGAAATGATAGAGCGCTACCAGTCAAACGGTACCAACCTTATCCATATCATAGATCTTAACGGTGCAAAAAACGATTTCTCTAACCAACAGTATTTGTTTGATGTGATCCGTAAAACAGATATGCAGGTGCAGTACGGTGGCGGTATCCGCAGCATAGATAAAGTTAAAGAACTAATTGACGCGGGTGTACACCGGGTTATTGTTGGCACCCAGGCTATTACGAGCCCCATGTTCCTCGATGAATTAAGTAAAGCCATTTGTGGCCGCGATAAATGCTCGCACAATGTAGTGGTAGCTATCGACGTGCTGGATGAAGTTATCAAATACTCCGGATGGATGGAAAGTTCGCCAATTAAATTAATGGATTATGTTGACAGGTGTTTATCGTTGGGTTTCTTTCGTTTTTTATGTACCGATATCAATAAAGACGGCAAATTAGGTGGTGCGGGCGTAGAGCTTTATGCCAAGTTACTTGACCACTCTCCTTTCATTAAACTGATTGCTTCAGGAGGTGTAAGCTCAATGGCTGATATCGAACAATTAAGCAATTATAAAATAGAATCGTGTGTGGTTGGTAAAGCTATTTATGAGGGCCATATTACTATTGACGAGGTTAAGAACTGGAATTTGGAAAGCTTGATGTCGATCTAACTCAAGCCCCCTAACCCCCTAAAGGGGGAACAATAGCGCAAATGAGAAAGCAGAAAATGTTCCTTGATGCCGACCCGTTAATATTTCGAAATGCCGAAGCGTTGAGATACAAAATGACAGAGGCCGAAACGATATTGTGGGAATATTTAAGAAACAACCAATTAGGCGAAAAATTCAGACGACAACATCCTATCGGGATTTATATTGCAGATTTTTATTGCCACAAGTATAAATTAATAATTGAATTAGACGGAAGTATCCATAATATACCCAATATCGCCGCTAATGATATTGAAAGACAAAAATATTTAGAAACTCAAGGTATTAAATTCCTGCGTTTTACCAATGAGCAAGTATTGCATCAACTTGAAAAGATTTTGAACAACATACAACAAGAAATTAAAAGCACCCCCTTCAGGAGGCGGGGGGGGCTAGCTAAGCGCATCATCCCCTGCCTTGACGTTAAAGACGGCCGCACTGTTAAAGGTGTGAATTTTGTTGATCTGCGCGACGCCGGCGACCCGGTTGAATTGGCCTGGAATTATTCGCGCCAGGGGGCGGATGAACTGGTATTCCTGGATATTACAGCGACGCACGAGCGCCGTAAAACTATGGTTGAGTTGGTTAAGTCTGTAGCCAGGCAAATCAGTATTCCGTTTACTATCGGCGGCGGTATTAATGAAATTGCCGATGCCGATGCTTTATTAAATGCTGGTGCAGATAAAATATCTATCAATTCGGCCGCGGTACGTAATCCTGCTTTGATTGATGAACTGGCTAAAGCATTTGGGGTACAATTTGTGGTGATTGCCGTTGATACCCGCTTTAATGACGGTAGAAACATCGTCCATCTAAACGGCGGGCGCATCCCAACAGAAAAAGAAACGCTAAGCTGGATCCTTGAAGCAGAAAGTCGTGGCGCAGGCGAGATATTACTAACTTCAATGGATCATGACGGCACAAAGGCCGGCTTTGATAATGGGTTATTGAAACAAGTGAACGATGCGGTAAATATCCCGGTAATTGCATCAGGCGGCGCAGGTTCGGTACAGCATTTTGTGGATGTATTTGAAAAAACCAACGTGGATGCTGCTTTGGCTGCATCAGTGTTTCATTACGGAGAGATATTGATCCCAGACTTGAAAGATATTTTAAGGGACAGGAATATAGAAGTAAGGTAAACCCCGTTGTCTGTGTCCTCACAGACAACTTTAAATAAAACAACCATAATGCCTGTGAGGACACAAGCATCGGGAGATAGAATACGAATAAAATGAATATAGATTTTAACAAAACAGACGGATTGGTGCCGGTAGTAATACAGGACGAACAAACACTTGAAGTATTAATGCTGGGTTACATGAACCGGGAAGCGTATGACAAGACAGTACAGGAAAATATTGTTACTTTTTTTTCCCGCTCAAAACAACGTTTATGGACAAAGGGCGAAACGAGCAACAACTTTCTGCATGTTAAAAGCATTCATTTGGATTGCGATAACGATACCCTGCTAATTAAAGTTAAAGCGGATGGCCCCACCTGCCACACCGGCGACAGGACTTGTTTTAAAACAGATTACAACCAAAATTTTATCCTGCAGTTAGAGCAAATAATTGCCGACAGGTATGAAAATCCACAGGAAGGATCATACGTAAACAAGTTGCGCAAAAAAGGTTTAAATAAGATAGCGCAAAAGGTTGGCGAAGAGGGTGTTGAAACTGTAATTGCAGCACTTGCTGAAACTGAAACCGACCTGATCAACGAAGCGTCTGACCTGGTATTCCACCTGATCGTATTGCTGCGCGAAAAAGGATTGACACTTGAAACCATCGCCAAAAATTTAGAAGAAAGACATAAATAGAAAGCCCATAGTCGAAAGTCCATAGTCAATAGCAAACTCTGCTAAATCTATGGACTTTCGACTATAGACTATGGACTCACTAATGATCACCGTACATAAAACAGCCGAACTTACCGGGCATAGTAACCCTATATTTGCTTTAACACCATCGCAAAAGCCGGGTATTTTGTTTACCGGTGGTAATGATAAAGGTGTGGTTGAATGGAGCTTGAAAACCAATAGCTTTATTAAAGTGATGTTCCCGGTTGTGGCATCGGTTTATGCTATCCATTGTCCCGAAGGTTATCCTGTGATGATGACAGGCCTGCGTAGTGGCGGCGTTATGATATTCGATTTTATTAAACAACAATTACAGCCGGCTCTAAAACATCATCAAAAGCCTGTATTCGATATTAAATCGGTTAACAGTAAGAAAGAGCTGTTGGTAGCGTCAGAGGATGGCACGGTGTCTGTTTGGAGCCTGGATACGCTACAATTGGTGCATACTATAAAAGTTTCTGTAGATACTGTTCGCTGCATCAGTATTTCGCCGGACGAGAAGCAGGTTGCTTTTGGCTGTCGCGATAACGAAGTAAGGGTTTATGACCTGGAAGATTATACTTTAATAGCCATGTTAAAAGGTCATTCAATGGCGGTATTTTCGCTTCAATACGCGCCCGATGGCAGTTACCTTATATCAGGCTCGCGCGATGCGCAGATCAAGATCTGGGACACCACAACTTTTGAACTAATAGAAAACATCCCGGCGCATCTATTTGCTGTAAACCATATCGTCTTCCACCCTGATCAACCTTACTTTGCTACAGCCAGCATGGATAAAAGCATCAAGATCTGGGGATCTGACGATTTTAAACTTTACAAGATCATCAGCCGCGAAAAAGGCTACGACACGCACCGCCTGTCTATAAACAAACTGGTATGGGATAGCGATCGGCTACTATCAGCCGGAGATGATAAAAAAGTGATCTTGTGGGATGTAAAGTTCCATTAAAACATCCTGCGGATACTATGCAGTTTGTGTGTATACTTATTCTGCTCCTGCGAGTAAATACCCTTTTCATCTATCAGGTCTATCTTTACCTTTCCTGACGCATGGATAATGTGCTCACGGTTAAATAATATCCCCACATGGGTAATTTTACCATCTGTATTTTCAAAAAAGGCAAGATCGCCTATAAGAGCTTGATTGATCGAATCAATCAACCTGCCGTCCTGAACCTGCAAACTTGCATCGCGTCTTAGTTGTATGCCTTTTAGTTTAAATACCATTTGTGTAAAACCCGAGCAATCAATACCGAAATGTGTGCGCCCCCCCCATAAATACGGCGTATTTATAAACGACTTAGCTACCAGGTCAATACTTTCATTCTGCCCCATTTGACCAATTATTTCAAACTTCTCTTTGTCAATATAACAAGTGGTTCCGTTTAAAAACGAAAGTGAGCTACCTGCAGGCAGGTATAAAACGCTGTTATCTTTTATCTTCCAGGCCTGGGTTATAGCTTTGTAAGTAAGTTTTGGCGGTTCCTGTAGTAATTGCTGATAAGCCATATGCCCCAGCATTACAAACTGTAAGCGGCTTATCCATCCTTTATAATGATCATGAAGGGTAATAATTTCGGCCCAACCCTCTTTCCATTCCAATATTTCAAATGCTTCACCAAATAACAACTGCGACACCTGTTCGCTACGCTCGTTGGGTTCGGCGCGCATAGGTATAACAGCTAAATTGCAAATTCCGTATTCCATCTGTAGATAAGATATTAGTAGATAAGGTTTCTTGTACGTTAACTTTCTTTAAATGTTTCAACAACAAAAAAGGGGCAACACATGCGTGTAGCCCCTTTTTTGTAATAATTTAGTTACTATTATTCGTTAATGTGCAGCCAATCTTTTTTGGCCAGTAATTCTTCGCGGGTTTCGCGTACGTTTTCGTCATCCACGCAGCAATCAACCGGGCAAACTGCCGCACATTGAGGCTCATCATGAAAACCAACACATTCTGTACACTTATCCGGAACTATGTAATATATATCGTCAGACAGCGCTGCCTGTGTTTCTTCAGCATTTAAAGTAACACCATCGCCAAAATCAATAACACCTTTTAGGCCTGTTCCGTCCGAAAAACGCCAGGCTGCACCCGCATCATAAATTGCATTATTTGGGCACTCGGGTTCGCAAGCTCCGCAATTAATACATTCATCGGTGATTATAATCGCCATATTTTTTAAATAATCTTATATTCTCAACTACCTTTGTCAAATTAACAAAGTGTGCAAATATAACAAAAAAAGAAATTCAGAGTTTGATTACTTACCATATATATGTCAAAATTCAATACAAAAGAATTAATTACCATATTTTCTAAACTGGGCGAACAACTATCTAACCCCGACGCAACGCTTACAGAACTTATAAATAACGAGCATATCTATAACGCCTGGTTCACACCCGAAAGTGTTGAAAATGCGACAAAAGCCATTGGCAATATGCTTAATGAAGCTGATCTGACCGCCTGGCTTACCAAATACAATATTGAAAAAAACAGCATATCAAAAAAAGTCGGGCTGATATTGGCCGGCAATATCCCATTGGTGGGTTTTCATGATGTATTGTGTGTTTTAGTGACTGGCAACCACGCTTTGATCAAAGCATCCGTACAGGATGCCAGGCTGATCAAACACGTTTTAGAAAAATTAGTGACAATTGATAACCGCTTTGCTACCCAATTTAGCTTTGTAGAGCGGTTGGTAGATTTTGACGCAGTTATAGCTACCGGCAGCAATAATTCATCGCGTTATTTTGAGTATTATTTTGGTAAAGTGCCAAACATCATCCGCAAAAACCGTAATAGTGTAGCGGTTATTACCGGTAATGAAACTAAGGAACAACTTTACAACCTGGGACACGACGTTTTTGATTATTTCGGTTTAGGTTGCCGTAATGTGTCCAAGTTGTTGATCCCGATAGGTTATGACCTTGCCACATTTTTTGAAGCGATAGAACCTTATAAAGCCATTATCAACCATAATAAATACAATAACAATTACGGTTATAACAGGTCGATATTCTTAGTAGGCAGCGAACAACATTTGGACAACAACTTTTTAATATTGAAAGAGGATGAGCGGCTCACATCGCCATTGGCAGTGTTATTTTACAGTTACTACGATGATCTTAAATCGGCAGAAGGCCTGATCAACACTCAAGCCGAAAATATACAATGCGTTGTAAGCACCGCGCCACTAAACGTAAAAAGCCAGGTAGTTGATTTTGGACAGAGCCAGCACCCACAATTATGGGATTATGCCGATGGCATTGATACGATGGATTTCTTGACAAATCTTCATACATTTGAGGCTGAAAGGTAAAAGGCAAAAGGTAAAAGGTTCTATTAGCACTTATTACCTTTAACCTTTCGCCTTTAACCTTTTAAAAATGTATATTATAAAAGTTAAAGGCGTTGCCAAAATACCTGATTATGTGCAGCTAAGAGATGATGAATTTACATTACTGGCTTACTTTAGGGTAGACAGGCCTGAAAAATCATTAGACAAAGTTGGCCTGACTGACAAAGCCGAATATATAATGAATATTGTTAGGGACCTGCCTTTTGGACAGATCCTGAAATTAGAACTATAGAAACAATGATAGGAAACACCATTATTAAGCTAAATAATGTTGATATATTTCAACAAAAACACCTGGTATTATCAAATGTTAACCTGCATATTGATAAGGGTGATTTTGTATGGCTTATCGGTCAAACCGGTTCGGGAAAAAGCAGCTTGTTAAAAGTTATTTATGGCGATCTGAGCATTTCTACCGGTGATGGCCATGCCTGCGGGTATGACCTCAACAAAATGGCCGACCAGGACGTACCTTTTCTACGCCGTAAACTGGGCATAGTTTTCCAGGATTTTCAATTATTAACCGATCGTTCGGTTGAGCAAAACCTGCAATTTGTAATGCGTGCAACCGGCTGGACAGACCCCCAACTAATATCCGATCGTGCACTTGATGTACTAGAAAAAGTTGGATTACGCTCAAAATTAAAGAAAATGCCTCATGAGCTTTCAGGCGGCGAGCAACAACGCGTGGTAATCGCCCGTGCCTTGTTAAATAACCCTGAAATTATTTTGGCTGATGAACCGACGGGTAACCTGGACCCGGATACATCAGAAGAAATTGTATTACTGTTAAAACAGATCAGTCAATCGGGCACCGCTGTTGTAGTAGCTACTCATGATTATCATATTATCCGCACTTTCCCTTCGCGCATTATTAAATGCGAAAATGGTAAGGTTTTGGAAGATGTAAAGATTTAATAACTACGGAAACATCACGCGGCATAATCCGATAAATACCGATATTCATATTTGATCAATATGGAAATAAATTTACATTTAATCCTCCTCGACCCGCCTCCTGCCGTAACATTCGGTCTTCAAAAAGGTTCTGGTAATACTTACCAAACTATTCAGACACAACGGTCAGGAACGGAGGACTTACATTTTAAGTTCAGTATTGAAATAAAAGGGGATAAACAAAAAGATGCTTTGCCTGGCTTTAAAGGCCCGTTTGTTCAAGGCCCCCGGTTAGGTAATTTTTTTTACATTGATATTGGTACGTACTCCGGTGAATCTGAGTCAGTATGGGGCAGAAGGCTTAAAGTCCCGTTAACAGGCATTACCTGGGAGCTTATTGATAAATTGGCGGCTACCCAAGGAGCCATTCTGCAAACCATCGTTCCCGTAAAAGGAAAGGACGGCACACCGAATTGTGCCACCGTTAAACCATTTGCAGGTTGGGCGGTAAAGCAGCCCATTAAATGACAAATGTTCAAAATGTGTCATTATTTACATCTTAAATAATAATACTCTGC
>JAQBOP010000319.1 GCA_028287975.1 Mucilaginibacter sp.
CCCGGCGACATGGTTTTAAGCCCGGCCATAGCCGCGGCAAATTCGCCGGCCTGTTGGATAGCGGCGTTCTTTTTTACACGTTGATATAAATAACCGGCCATATAGGTATCGCCGCAACCGGTAGCATCCACCACCATTTCGGGGTGATAAGCGGGTACCTTGTGTAAAACGCCCTCGCTGTAAATGACAGACCCCTGGCTGCCGTTGGTAATTACAGATTCTTTTACGCCCAGATCAGCCAAAAACTTAACACTGTCGGCAACGGTTTCATAGCCCGATAGCGCGGCCAGTTCGGCTACGTCGGCTTTTAAAATATCGATGTATTGCAGGGCTGTCTTTTTATCGGGCCAGTCGGTAACATAAACTTTTTGATCTACTACTTTACGCAGGTAACCTTGTACATCAAGCGCGATGCTGCCTTTGGCCGATAAAGTTTTTATAAGATCAGTACTGAAATCATCCGCCAGTAACGGGCCTAAATGAAAAACCTTTGCTTCAACATCCAGTAGCTGTTCCATGGTGAAGGCATCTGCAATTTGCAGTACATTTTGGGTACGCTCGTCCTGGTTCTCTCCGTAAATGTTCTCAAAGATCACGGTGTGTTTACTGGGCTGGATCCTGACTTCGATGTTTTTGCCGCGCAGATAGGTAACATATTCCATTTCGGACTCGGCTAAGGCGGTCACCAAAACATATTTTACATCCAGTTTATTTACCGCGCACGAAAAATACAGCGCTGTGCCGCCCGGCATGTGCATGGTGCTGCGGGTGTTAACAATTTTATCAGATGTGATGTGACCTACGCAACAGATATCGTACATGGCCGGCAAGATAACGATTTTGAACAAGGCGTAAAACCCAAAGTGCAACTTATTTGCTTTTATTGCCAGTAATTGCCTGATACGATGATCATGTTGATCAACTTGATACTGTTATCGTAATAGTCGTAATCCTTTAGTTTAAAGCCGGTAAGGTAATTCCAGACATGATTGAGCCATTGTTGATTTTTCCTGTCGACCATAGCCGATACCGCGAACGGCGCCACAAAACTCAGCGCCTCAAAATACCGGTGCTTGATATCGTTCCCTGCCAAAGTATACCCTGCCGAAAGGTTATAGGTATCATTATTAGTGGTTTCGCGCACCCAGCGGTTTATTTTGCCGGCGATGTTTTTAGACCGCATATCGCCGGTCATCAAATAATCGGTAGCTATGCGCCACGGGTCGCGGCAGGCGTTGTAGTTATATTCGCCATCGTATTGGCTCTCCAAAAAATGCGGGCCTGCAGGTTTGGGTGTTTTATTTAGGTTGATGATAAAATCGGGCAGCAAGCCTGCGTCGGGGCTGTAGTTATCCTGTAAATAGCTGAACAAATGATAACCGGCATTAATAACTTTTGTCCATCGCGCGTCATTTGTAGCCTGTTTAAACGCCTTAAAATGCGCCGGCATAAAATCAGACGACCGGGTTGTGAAATAATCCTTGCTTTCTTCCTCTACAGCGTCACTTATCAGTACCGTCCAGGTTTTGTGGTTGATCTCGTCCTGCATTATAGCATTGATCATTTGTTTGGCAGCCTGCAGGTAATTAATGTCGCCCTTGTTGCCCCATTGTTTTGCAGCCAGTAACAAAGAGTAAGCAATGTCAATATCCCCGTCTGACGCCGAACTTCTGTCCAAATCCGTGCCGTCGGTTTTTTGCGCCCACGCCATCAGGTATTTATTGCGGATGCCGGGATGGGCCTTGTAGTACCTGTAAAGATTATCGTAGGTAGCTTTTGCCTTTCCGTCTTTCCCGGCCATTAACGCGGTGATCATCATCCCATATCCCTGCCCCTCTGATACGCTTTGTTTGCCGTCTTTATCCTCAAACCAAACATAGCTTTGCGGTTTGCCGGGTACGTTTTTAATATACCTGTTTTTCCATTGTATGTAAAAATCACACACGGTATTATCCAGCTTGGACTGGCTGATATGGTTGGGTTTGATCGAACCGCTAAAGTACCGGGTATGCTGCGGAAACGGTTTGGTTGTTTGCTGTGCGGATGTTGTGAAATGGCAACACAATACGGATATTAGAATGAACAAATATTTGTGCTGCATTGTGCAAAAATAGTAAAGCCCCCTCTAATCTCCCCCGGTAGGGGAGACTTTAATTTAATAAGATTTTAAAAGCCCTCCCTTTTGGGGAGGGTTGGGAGGGGCTCAGACAGTACATGACAGCTTTATAAAAGAAAAAGAACAGATTTGAGCATCAATAACCAAATTGACCTATTTTTAAGTTTTATTATGAGCCTGAATAAGAAATTCATCCTGCTGTTTGGAATGTTTATCGCCTTGTTAGCGAATAACCGTGTAATCGCACAGGATAAATCCGCAAGTGGAAAGAAATATGATATCGCCGCATTTTTGTACCCCGCCTATGTGAATGACGATCCGCGCCTTCGCCCGTTCTGGCCAAAGGGGATAGGCGAATGGGAAACCGTAACCAACGTGCAGGACAGGTTCCCCGGCTTTTACTGGAACCGCAAGCCAACCTGGGGTACTATAAACGAAGCTGATCCGGCTATTATGTCGATGGAGATCAACGAAGCCACCAAACATGGGGTTAATGTTTTTATTTTCGACTGGTATTGGTACGATGGCCGGCCGTTTATGGAAACCACGTTGGATAACGGCTTTTTAAAGGCAGACAACAATAATAAAATGAAGTTTTACCTGATGTGGGCCAACCACGATGTGGTAAATACCTGGGATACCCGCCTTAACAAGTTTAACGAGAACAACGTGATCTGGCAGGGCCAGGTAAGCCGCGACCAGTTTGAAAAGATAGCCAAACGCACTATAGAAAAATATTTTAAGCAACCTAATTATTATAAGATCAATGGCAAGCCGGTATACATGATCTATGATATCCCGCAGTTTATAAACGGCCTCGGTGGTATAGATCAGGCCGCGGCTGCTTTAAAATGGTTTACTGAGGAAACTAAGAAAGCCGGTTTCCCGGGCCTTGAATTACAGTTAACCATGTGGGGCATTAACCTTAACTATAGCGGCTTTGACGGCAGCAAAACCACTAAGCCCGAAAACGCTTTTGTTAAAAAACTGGGCTTCACCAGCACCACCCATTACCAGTTTGCGCACTTTGTAAATGTGAATGACGATTACCTGAACATCCTGAATAACGTTAAAAAGGAGTGGGACCATATCGACGCCACTTTTGATATACCCTATTACCCGCACATTAGTGTAGGCTGGGACAACAGCCCCCGTACCGGCCAAAGCGCGGTAGTGAAAAACAACACGCCCGAAAACTTTGAAAAAGGCTTACGAATGGCCAAAGCTTATGTTGACGCGCACCCCAAACAGGCCCCGCTCATTACCATTAACAGTTGGAACGAATGGACCGAAACCAGCTATCTGCAACCTGACAATGTGAATGGCTATGGGTATTTGAATGCAATTAAGAATGTGTTTGTGGATGGGAAGTAGGAGATAAAAATAATTGCCTTTCTTAACCCTAAGCATCTGACAAATTTTACTGATATTTAAATCAGCATTAATTGAAAGACACTATGAAAAAAGTTACCGGCCTGGGCGGCGTATTTTTTAAATGCAACGACCCGAAAGCAATGAACGACTGGTATGCCAAAAACCTGGGCCTGCCAAGCGGCGAGTACGGAACAACATTTGAATGGAGGGAACAAGATGATCCTTCAAAAACAGGATCTACAAGTTGGTGTACGTTTCCAAGCGATACTAAATATTTTAACCCGTCGGACAAGCCATTTATGATTAATTACCGGGTAGAAAACCTGGCAGCTTTGGTAGACGAATTAAAAAAGGACGGTGTACAAATAGTTGATGAAATTGCCGAATATGATTACGGTAATTTTATCCATATCCTCGATCCCGAAGGTAACATCATAGAGCTTTGGGAACCGAAAGATTAATTGGAGCAACTATGGAAAGTTAATATTAATTGAATTATTGACATTATAAGTCACAATAAATTAAACAAAATCATTGTCAATAAAATTTGTTTTGCTGTAATTTAAATAGTAGGCCAAATGATAAAGTCTTACTATGTAAAAACTCCCAAAGAATGAGTTTGTATAAGTAATTAAAAAAGCGACCGAAATACTATCAATAAATAGTTTAGCATTTTCAAAGTTCAATAATGCAACGAAAATACTTAGATAAATAGAGAACCGAAACCAATAAGAAAAATCTTTCCGATATCTCTAAGTATAGAATGTTTTCTGAAGATAAGACCCAAGAACTGGTTTTGTGTTTAAGCCAGAGATAATAATATTCTCACTTGAAGTTACAGCCATAAAAACGTCTCTTCTAATTTTATTACATTTCATCTCCTTTATCTTTGACAGGGTTTTTAAAAGACCCAAGCCTACGAAAATGTGAGCAAATGTGAATCCAGTAAGGATTATCCATAAATTATTTATTGGGATTTTCAAATCACCCCACTTAAAATCTTTGATATTTAAAGCTTTTGAAACAATTACAAAACTGGCTAAGCTTCCTGCGCTCAATAAAATGAGATTAATATTTTTAAAACCGTTTAGTGTTATTTTAATTAAATATTCATTTAAATCTTTATTTACAAAACAGTAGTTATCATCGAGAGTAATCGTTGGATCAAACAACTTTTTTTGCACTATACAATCATTTTTAAAACATTTTTCCTTATTAACATTTTTTTTCATCTGAATAATTAATAAATTTTATCTTCTTAACATTTATTATTTAGGTCATGAGAAGTATAATTAAAGATAGAAAGGTTTTTCTTTAAATAAACTATCCCGAAAGTCAAAAGTCAGATTGGGCAGTGAATTAATTATGATGTTTGCGACAAAACTGAGTTTGGGTGTTCATGGAGAAGGGTATAATCCACAACATATCACCTGCTACCGCAAGCGTCCCGCTTGTGGCACATTATAAAGGTAGACTATGTCCATGAGATGCATCGGTTTATATGGAGAACAAGAGCAGCAATAATTTTGCGGCAGCATACAGATAAAAGAAAGCGATTATGAATTATTCTTTTGTCATGCTGATTTTTTTAATATGATCATATTTGTCCTTTAAGGTAAGGGTTGCAGTTGGTTTGTTCAACATATCTTCCACTTTACCATTCAACCAGTCGCAAAGGCTAATAGCCTGGCAAGGCTCATCATTGATCGTCATAATCTGATCACCTGACTTAATCTGGTCTTTGAGTTTTCCCCATACCACACCGACTACGAGCTTATCATCTGCTACAACAGTTTTTAAAGGCCAGAGCTTTTCACTCAGATCCACAACGCCAACCGCTGGCTCAAAATAAAAATAATGATGTATAAAATCGATCGTTACTTTACCATAATCTAATATTTTTGTGCCTATGCGGGTATTCCGCGACTTATTGGTTTCCGTAACTACATTCGTAAATGTGCATCCGGCTATGATTAATGAAGAAATTTTCAATCGGTACAAACTATCCGGTATCTGTAAACCTAAAAGGCTCATATGATTAATGCCATAACCGGTAGAGATCTTTTCAATTATATCATCATTTTTAAACCGGCTGGCATCCGCCTCTGTCATTCTTAAAAAGGTTGGGCTGCCTGTATCAAATCCTACAGTTTGGGTCTTTTTATTGGCAAGCTGTATGTTAAAAAAGGGGTAGCTTTGCGGTTCACCTGTAATAAGCGGTAGCTGCATTTTTTTATTAAGTGATAGTTTTGTTTCATCATCCGTTAAAATGATCAGGTGCTTCGCAGGCAGTATCTGCACAATGGACTTCCGAAGTATGTTACTGCCAATTATGCCATCAATATGCCAGCATTTGTATAAACTGCTGCTGGATACCAATGCCGGTATCCCCGTAAAAGAAAGGTTGTTAAGTTTAAGCGCTGCCAGGGAGACAATATTTAAGGTTGTTTTTTTTCCGGTGGCATCTGATATTTCCGTATGATTAATAATCTCAGGCTTTAACTCGTCAAATAATTCGGGCGTAATTTGTACGGGGGCACCAGTGTCAAAAACAAATTTTCGCTTAATACCGTTAATTTCTGAAGTTAAAAACATAACACCGTTTATATATTCATAAGGAATTTCTTCGTAATAGTTTGTGCTTTCTGTACCGCCTTTATTAAAAGTAACCCGTTGGGCTGTGCACACGGCCGTTGATAACAAAAGAAATAAACAATAAATTGTACATCTAAGTAAAAGATAAAAAAAGCGGGAGTTTGTATAAATTTTCATTGTAAAATGTGTGCTGCAATTTATCTTTTGATCCTTCAGTTAAATATATGTTACAAATTTCACTTGGTACATCAAAACTTCTTAATAACAATTAATAAAATCCGCTTGTGGCGCATCATACAAGTAGACGATAGTTAATTTAATTGTTGACCTATTGCTTAACTACAGGCAGGACGCTTGCGGCAGCATATGGAATTGCCGAGGCTGACGCTTTTTCTCAACACCCTCTCACGGATTTTTCAAATACTTAAACACCACCCCGGTATATAACAACATAAACACCGCGGCAATGATGGCTATCTCTGTTATCGCTTTGATGATATTATCCGGCCCGCCGCCGGCCATGGTGCCAAATACAGCTACACCCACCGCGCCTGCCGCCTGCCTTGTGGTGTTTAACACTGCCGATGCAATGCCCGACCGGTTGGTTTGAACGGTCGCCAATGTGCCCGTTGTCATGGCCGGTACGGCTACGCCCATACCCAGCGGCATGGCAAAAAATGGCAGCAGCAATTGCCAGTAAGGCGTGCCCTGTTTAGCCAAGAGCAAACACGCGAAGCCGATGGAGAAAACCACCAACCCCAATAATATCGGTACGCGGATGCCGTATTTTTCCATAATGATGCTGCTGGTTATATTTGCTATCAAGAATCCGCCTGTTAAGGGTAAAAACGCCATACCCGCTTCAACTACTGAGTAATGCAGCACTTCCTGCAGGTAAAGGCTCAGTACAAAAACCGTCCCGTAATAAGCGCCGTTAAAGGCCATCCCCAAACCAATAAATACATTAAAATTGACCGAGTTAAACAGATCAAGCGGCAAAATGGGCGACCCGGCAACCGACTCGCGCCATACGAACAGACCCAGCATTACCAGGCTAAAAATTATCCCGCCATAAATAAAAGGCGACTGCGCGCCCAGGTTATGCCACTCGATGATGGCGGCTATAAAGGCGGTGAGCGCCAGCATCCATATAAACTGGCCGGGAATGTCAAACCCACACTTTTCGCTTTTTTTGCTGTCCATCAAGTAATAGCTGCAAAGCAAACCGGTTAAGCAGATGGGGATATTTACCAAAAAGATCCACCGCCAGCTGCTGATATGGATCAGCAGGCCGCCAAGCACCGGCCCGGCAGCAATGGAGATGCCGCCACCGGCGGTCCAATAAGCTACGGCGCGGGCGCGTAACTTTGGTTCTGCGGCAAAAGTATTATTGAGGATAGATAACGAGCTGGGGATCATTATGGCCGACCCCACGCCCTGCAAAGCCCGAAAGCCTATCAATGCATAAGAGCTCCAGGCAATACCGCAACCGACGGAAGCGATCCCAAACAACAACAATCCTAACTGAAATAAGCGTTTTGAACCCAGCAGGTCGCTCATGCCCCCGGCAGATAACATCAATACCGCGAAGGCGATGGTATAAGCATCGACGATCCATTGCAATGTGCTGATGCCGGTAGTAAAGGCCCTGCCTATCTGTGGTAAGGCAACGTTAACAATAGAAACATCCAGTTGCGATACCACGAAGGCCAAACTGGTGGTAAATACCACAAACCAAAAACCGGTTTTAGAATTTTTCACAGAATAAATATTAGGTTAGTCGATGTCCAGGTTGATCAGTTTTTTCAAAGTCTGTCGTCCGGTGGTAGTTACAGTAATGGTTCTTGATCCGTTTTTACGAACCACCCATCGCTGATCAAAAAATGCTTTGCAAACAGATGCACCCAATGCGCCGGCCAGGTGCGGCGTTTTTTCGGTCCAGTCCATGCAGCCAAAAGCATATTTGCGGTTAACATCCTTAACTTGCGGAATAGTAACGCCAAGCTTATTAAAAATAGCAACAGCATTCGGGCCCGGTATTACGGCTTTAGCCAGTAGCCGTTTGTTTTTTGCTATTTTATCAGCATCAAATTCAATCGCCCCGTGTGCCATCAGCGCGTTAAAAACACCCACGCCAAGCTTGCCGGCCAAATGGTCATAACAGGTGCGTGCCAGTTGGATGGGTTTAATTTCTTTTTCCCTGGCGGGAGTGGGCTGCAGGTTTTGCAGCAGCTCGATAAGCTGGGCCACGTCGGGGTTTGCCAGCTCGTATATTTTTTGCCTGCCGGCTGATGTCGCTTTTATTAGCCCGGCGTTTTTAAGTACCGCTAAATGATTGGATAAATTGCTTTGCGAAACCTCAAGGTGGTTGATCATTTCGGTTACCGACGCTTGCCCTCGCATCAGGTACATCATCACGGATAATCTTACCGGATCGGCAATGGCGGCGGTTATGGTAAAAATATTTAACTCTTCCATGCCGTAAAGGTAGGCAACAAAAAAGCGCGACATATCACTAAATAATGATATGTGGAAATTATGACGCAAACAAAATTAAATTAAAATGTTTTATATTGTTGATCGTCTACCTAAATAGAAGCGCGCGACTAATAACAACAGATCATGAAAATTAAAGTAATTATTACAGGGGCTACAGGTATGGTAGGCGAGGGTATACTGCTGCATTGCCTGGACAACCCGGATATAGAGCAGGTGCTGATAGTAAATCGTAAGCATTACGACAGGCAGCACCCCAAATTGAAAGAACTGTTAGTGCCCGATTTTATGGATCTGGCAAAGGTTGCCCAACAGCTAACCGGCTACGATGCCTGCTTTTTTTGCGCAGGCGTAAGCTCAGTAGGGAAAAAGGAACCGGAGTACACGCATCTTACTTATGACCTCACCCTAAACTTCGCGCAAACCATTGCCGGTTTAAATCCGGGCATGGTATTTACTTATGTATCGGGCAGCCATACCGACAGTACAGAAAAAGGATCGACCATGTGGGCGCGTGTTAAGGGCCGTACCGAGAACGCATTGTTTAAGTTACCCTTTAAAAAAGCATACGCCTTTCGCCCCGGCATTATGAAACCAGTCGACGGGCAGCAAAGTCTGAATGGAGTTTACCGGTGGTTTATGTGGCTGTATCCTGTTGTTAACTTTTTCGCACCAAAATCTACACTTACTTTAAATGAAGTAGGGCAGGCCATGATCAATTGCGTTACCAAAGGATACCCTAAATCTGTTTTAGAGATCGATGATATCAGGGCGTTGTCGCAAGAATAAAATAAGATCTATTTCTTAGCAAATGCAGCTGCTTCCTTATTTAACTGACCTGCCGACGGCGTGCTGCCGTTATTGATCACGATCCGGTATTTAAAAGTAACAGATTCGCCCTTTTTTAAGGTTAGGTTTTTTTCGGATTTACCATTGGTAAAGATCTTTTCGCCTAACGGATTGGCTGCAAAAAGCCCATATCCCCGGGCATGCCAAAAGGTGGGGTAGTTAGGGTTTTTTGGATGATCGATAATAGCGATGCTTACCGAATCGGTGCCTATTTTACCGTATACTTTGCACCAAACGCCTCGGGTGCTCCATGCATCGTCGCCGGTTTTGCCGGCACTGGTAAGGTAGTTGCCGTTAGCCAAATTATCCGTGCTGCCTTTTACAACGGTTACAATGCCCTTATCGTCGGTAAATTTCTGGTCCTCTTTGGTGGGAATCTGTAGCTCGTGCGCCAGGCGCAGGCCCAGCATACCGTCTTTGGCATCATTGAACTTCACGTCGGTCATTGCTTTTAAGGTGGTGGTGCGGTCTATAACGCGCTGGTTAGCTGTGCCGCTAAACTTAAATTGGGTGGTTTCTTCTAACAATACATTGTTGGCTTGGTTTGTCCAGTTGGCGTGATAGGTTAACAGCCCGGTTTTACCACTTTTTGCCTCCAGTACTTTGTCAGTTTTTATCCACCCGTACCCGCTCTTTTTGGCCGCGGGGATAGCGTAGCTGTTATTCCAGAAATCAAGCCCGTTAACGTTTTCATAATTGAGCCATAAGCCGATATGGTGCGGGTGGTCTGTCGGGTCGCCGTCCCGTTTATCAAGCGGGAAACTGCGGGTAACAATCGTGCCGGCCGCATCGCGGATAGGATACAGAACAGGCTTCTCCAAATTATCGGGATACAAAAAGCTGGTGAATGGTTTGCCGCCTATGGCGATATCCACTTTTTTATTGTCGGCCGAGGTGCTGACGGTTACTGTCTGCTGTTGCGCAAGTACTGCCGTTGATGTCAAGATTAATATTCCGAGGGTTAGTGCTTTACTGTTCATATACGATAATTTGTGATTTGGACTGTGCGATTCCCCTCTTGAGAGGGGTGAAGGGGTGTGTCCTTTCGCATGGTAAACACACCCCTGCTGCCGCACCTTCCCACACTCCCCCTCTCAAGAGGGGAACTTTTTATTTTTAAAATTTAAACACTTTACCATTGGCCATAACTTCTTGCGTCGCCTCGTCAAATGTGGCTTTGTAGCCGGTATGCACGGCAGCATTGGTCATGATATTGGCTATCGAGTGGCTGTAGCCGGCTTCAACCGGCGCGTTGGGTTGTTTGCGGCTGCGTACGCATTCCATCCAGTTGCGTACGTGGTTTGAGGTCAGCACATCGCCACCGGTATTGGCAGACGCAACCACATGCTGGGTATTTTTCAGGCTGATCTCGGGCAGTAAATTTGCCTTCATGCCCATTGGCGCAGCCATTTTTTCTGTTAGTCCGCCTACCGGCGATATTTTATTGGTGATAAGGTTCAGCTCGCCACCGTTAGAGTAATAGATCTCGGCAGGGTTTTCGTCGCCATTGTGCATCCGCGAGCCAAAAGTTACCTGGAACCCGATCGACGGATCATCCTGTGGACCGTAATCAAACGCGGCCATCAGGGTATCCCAGTTGCGGCGTCCGTCTTTCCACATATAAATACCGCCATTGGCAACTACGCTGCGCGGATGTTTTAGCCCGCTAAACCAGTGTACGGTATCTATCTGGTGGCTCATCCATTGCCCGGCCAAGCCTGACGAGAATGGCCAGAACAAACGAAACTCTAAATATTTACGCGGATCGAACGGCTCATAAGGGCGGTTCATGATAAAGCGTTTCCAGTCGGTATCTTTTTCTTTTAAAACGTTCAGCAGCTCCGGCCTGCGCCAGCGGCCCGGCTGATTAACATTCCAGGTAAGCTCTACCATAGTGATCGGCCCAAACTTACCCGATTTTATAAAATCATCTGCCGCGTGGTAATTTGCCCCGCTGCGGCGTTGCGACCCTATCTGTACGATCTTGCCTGTTTCTTTAACCGCTTTAAGCGCCGCCCGGGCATCTTCCATGGTTTCGGCAAAAGGCTTTTCTACATAAGCGTCGCACCCCGCATGTACCGCCTCAATGGCATGGCGGGCATGCTGAAAATCGGCGGTGCTGATAAACACGGCGTCGATGGTTTTGCTGCCGTATAGCTCCTCGTTATTGCGGTAAGCTTTTACATCGTTCTGCATCTTTTCCTTCCAGATGGCGGCACCTTCGTCGCGGCGTTTGTTCCAGATATCTGATACGGCTACCACCTCAAAGTTAAGCTCCTTATAATGGTTCATAAAGCTTGGGATATGTGAGCTGCGGTGGCGGTCTGAAAAGCCAACCACGCCCACTCTGACACGATCATTAGCGCCCATAACGCGTTTATAGCTTTTGGCGCTTAAACCGGTTTTAGCAAGCATTACACCGGCACCGGCAATTGATGCCTGCCTTATAAAAGTACGACGGGATTTTTCCATACAGAATAGATATTTAGTAAAATTGGTTCAACGCCGGCATGCGAAACCAGCTTAAATCAAATATCTATTAAAATAAATAAAAAATGAGTTTTGTAACTTAAAAAGTACGCACACGTTTGCGGTGGATTGCATTTGATAAACCTAACAAGGGGTGTCATGCTGAGGCTCTCGAAGCATGCGGGCGGGCCCTACGCTCACCCTTCGAGTGCCTCAGGGTGACACCCTCCCGGTTTTGTTACTGCGTAAACACCTCGCCCAACCATTGGTTATGCGCAGCTTCCAGGCGCTGCACTATCTCCGGGTGTTTATCGGCAACGTTATGTTGCTCAGACGGGTCGTCTTTAAGGTTTGCCAGGAAATAATTCTGGCTGTTCAGCTCGTCCTTTTTTGCTTCAAACGGGCTGTGCATCAGTTTCCAGTCGCCGTCGAGCACAGACCATTGCGGGTTATTTTTACCTCCCTGGCTTTGCCAGTGAAACATGGGGTGAGGTGTTTTTGACTGCTCGGAATTAATAACCGGTAACAAGCTTTGTCCGTCAAGTTTACGGGCGGGCAATTTGATACTACAATAAGCCGCAAGGGTAGGGAACCAATCAATATTAGTGGCTACCTGTGTTCTTACCTGGTTAACCGGGATAT
>JAQBOP010000339.1 GCA_028287975.1 Mucilaginibacter sp.
ACTGGTGGCCTAAACAAATGCCGAACATTGGTTTATCAGCAGCTAAGATCTCTTTAACGGTATCAACCGCGTAAGGCATAGCCGACGGATCGCCGGGGCCGTTCGAGATAAAGTAACCTGTAGGGGCGAAATCTTTTTCCATTTCGGCAAAAGTAGTTTTAGCCGGGTAAACCTTGGCGTAAACATCGCGGTCGTCAAAATTGCGCAGGATGTTTTTCTTCACACCTAAGTCAAGCACTGCCACACGGTAAGGCGCGTTTTCGTCGCCGAATGTATAAGTTTCCTGTGTTGACACCTTTGATGAAAGCTCCAGCCCGTCCATTGAAGGCACCTCTGCCAGTTTAGCTTTCAATTCTTCAAGATCCAATATTTCTGACGATATGATAGCATTCATTGCTCCTTTATCGCGGATATGGCGAACTAATTGACGGGTATCGATATCAGATATGCCGACAATGTTTTGCTCCTGGAAATAATCCTGGATCGACTCGTTAGCCTGTTTACGGCTGTAAGTGATATTGTAGTTTTTACAAACCAGCCCGGCGATCTGGATATTGCCTGATTCAACCTCGGCATCGGCTATACCGTAGTTGCCAATATGCGCGTTGGTTGCCACCATGATCTGGCCGAAGTAAGATGGATCTGTAAAAATTTCCTGGTAGCCGGTCATGCCGGTATTAAAACATATTTCGCCGGCTGTGGTACCGATTTTTCCGGCAGCTTTGCCATGAAAAACAGTACCATCCTCTAACAATAAAACCGCCGGTAATTTGGTGAAATAAGTCATTTGTTTAAAAAATTTGAATGGTGAAAATTGCGGCTGGTCTGGTGCGATACGCCGTAAAACTGGACTGGAAAAATGAAGTAAAAAACTTCCTGGTTCACGGGTGCAAAAGTAGAATTTTATTTCGGATTTTGAAAGTTTGATTTAGGATATTTTTGACGGGATTGAATCAACCTATGCGAAGTAATTCAAACAACTCCGAAGTGTTCATAACACGCTCAAACCCCATTGTTTTTAAATGGATTGTCAATTTTTTATCTCCGGTCCACAATATGCCATCCACCTGTAAAGTAAGGGCAACATAATCCATATCATATAAGTCAACGCCTATCGTTAACCGTTTAGCTTCTTTTAGATATTTTTCTTCAATAAAAGATTCATCATAAATACGAATATATCTTAAATAATGATTGATATCTTCAATTACGCTATCTTCCGATCTTTTAGAAATTCGAACAATTTTCGACCTGTGTTTTTGTAATTCGGTGGCGATGAAGTGGCAACTGACCCGTTTTGCGTTTAAAAACGGATAACCCAGCAACTGCGCAATCTTTCCGTTAGGTGTAATAAGGGCGCTAAACAAAATGTTTGCGTCAATAATAATGGTCATAGTTTAGCAATACGGCCTTGATTTTCGGCCAGCCAATTTTGATGAGATTCACGGGTTAATTCATCCGCCTCTTCTTGCGTACCTTGATTTTGAGCATTAGATTCAAGCAACCGAAAATAATCCGCAAATTTCTGTATCGTTTCCATATCTATTAACGATGCATTAAGTTTTATAATGATAGTATCGCTGTCGCGTTCAATAACCATGTCCTTATTCCCCTTTTATTCAAATATACTTAATTTGATGTTCAATATCAATTGGTACATTTTTTTACTTCATCATTTATAATTGCTGATAAGAATAAATTCTAAATAAAAAACCGCCCAATTTTTCGTATTTTTGTTATTGTCGCTCCTTGATAAACCAACTCATATTTGCATTCGCATATCATATTATCAAAAATGCAAAATCAGGACAACTCAATTGCAAAATTTGATTAAACAGCTGAAATACAGCCACTTAATCAAAAATCCTACTACCGGCATAACACCCTATACCCGATAAACGATAAAAATTACTACCGGCGTAACCCCAGATACCTGAAAAACGCCATTTTTTATTACCGGCAAAACCCCGGATACCCGAAAAATGGCAAAAATTACTACCGGCTAAAGAATAAATACCGGTAGTAAATGTTATACTAAAAGCAATGCAATAAATTCGAAATTGAACATTCGAAATCCGAAATAAAAATAATCATACCTTTGCTGATCTTAAATTAACATCAGCATGTCTGTTCATAAAGAAGTTAAAAGAATTACCACCCGTACCCTGCAGGAGATGAAGAGCCATGGCGAGAAAATTGCCATGCTTACCGCCTACGATTACTCTATGGCTACCATTGTTGACGCTGCAGGAATGGACATTATACTGGTTGGCGACTCGGCATCGAACGTAATGGCGGGCCACGAAACCACGCTGCCTATTACGCTGGACCAGATGATCTACCATGCTTCGGCAGTTGTACGTGCGGTCAAACGCGCGCTGATAGTTGTCGACCTGCCGTTTGGCACTTACCAGGGAAACTCAAAAGAGGCATTAAGCTCAGCTATTCGGATCATGAAAGAATCAGGGGCGCACGCCGTGAAGATCGAGGGAGGCGTGGAGATAGCCGAATCGGTAAGCCGGATCCTGACTGCCGGTATCCCGGTTATGGGGCATTTGGGTTTAACGCCGCAGTCTATCTATAAATTTGGCACTTACACTGTACGCGCCAAAGAAGAAGCCGAAGCACAAAAACTAAGAGAAGATGCGTTGAAGCTACAAGAGTTAGGATGCTTTGGTATTGTGTTAGAGAAGATCCCTGCACAGTTGGCTAAAGAAGTTTCAGAAAGTTTGTTAATTCCAACCATCGGCATTGGCGCCGGCCGGCATTGCGATGGCCAGGTGCTGGTGATCCACGATATGCTGGGCATTAACAAAGGTTTTAAACCTCGCTTTTTGCGCCAGTACGCCAACCTGTCTGAAGTAATGAACGGGGCTATCAAAAATTATGTAAGCGACGTAAAAGCAAGGGAGTTTCCGAGCGAAGCGGAGCAATATTAAGCCCCCCTGCCCCCTGAAGGGGGAGTTTTGAATCATAATACTTACGGACTTTCGGTCTTACCGGCTTTCGGACTAAATAAAACAATGGCGCGACCTGAATTTCATTATACCAATTACGATATTACCGATAAGGATGTTCTTTATGAGGATAACCACCTTATTGCTATAAATAAACGGGCGGGCGATATTGTACAGATTGATGATACCGGTGATGAGTCGCTGGATGATAAGGTAAAAAAGTACATTGCCAAAAAATACGATAAACCTAACGGTGCTTTCCTGGGTGTGGTACACCGCCTGGACAGGCCGGTTAGCGGTGTTATATTATTTGCCAAAACCAGCAAGGCTTTAGAGCGCATAAACAAAATGTTTAAGGCCCGCGAGATGCATAAAACCTATTATGCCGTAGTGCGCAAACGCCCCTATCCTGAAGCCGGCACCCTGGTGCATTACCTTATCAAAAATCCACAGAAAAACGTTACCAAGGCGCATGACCACGAGGTAGCAGGCAGTCAGCGGTCAGAACTAAATTACAAACTGGTTGGCGAACTGGATGGTTACTATTTAATAGAGGTTGACCCAATAACCGGCCGTCCGCACCAGATCAGGGTGCAGCTATCAACTTTAGGCTGCCCAATAGTTGGCGATAATAAATATGGTTACCCGCGCGGCAGTCTACGCAAAAGCATCTGCCTGCATGCAAGAAGGTTGCAGTTTATCCATCCCATAAAAAAAGAACCTATACTGATAACTGCCCCCGTGCCTAAAGATGGTTTCTGGGAAAAGTTTGAGGGGATGATGGGATAAGGGAATTTAATTTTTATTCGTATTTTTGATTAGGTTACAATTTTAATTTACAATTATGAACTTGCAATTTATCTCAGACAGTACCGGTAAAACAACAGGTGTGTACATTCCTATAAAAGAATGGAATGAACTAAAAAGCAAGTTTAAAGGAATTGAACAGGAAGATATTAATATTCCTGACTGGCATATTAATTTAGTTAGAAAGCGCCACGAAGATTATAAAAACAATCCCGATAGCAGCATCAATTTTGATTTAGCACTTGATGATATTGAGCGCGGGTTGTAATGTATAAGGTAACTATCTTACCTCTTGCCAAATTAGATATTAGAGAAACGGCAACCTGGTACAATGGCAAACAAAACGGACTTGGTAAAAGATTTACAACCGAGGTTCGCCAAAAAGTTAATCACATAAAGCAAGATCCCTTTATATCTGTTGTTAGATATGACGAAGTACGAACCGCTGTTTTAGAAGTATTCCCATTTATGATTCACTATAACGTTAATGAAGAGGAAAACTTAATTATTATTTTAGCAGTACTTCATACCAGTAGAAATCCCGATATCTGGAAATCCGAACATGACACGCCTGATGAATAGATTTCATTATATCGCTTTTACCTCTTCCCAAATCTTTTCATCAATCAACACACCTTCCTTTAAATTTCTTTCACGAGTCCTCAAAGTATTCTCGCCCGGATAGGAAACCGGCTTATCAGCATCTGCCAACTGGCTGCTTTTTGTGAAATTTATAATCTCCTCGATCAGGTCATCGGTTTGCTGCCCCGATTGCGGTTTAATAGCGATGAACACTTGAGATACGCCCGTTTCCATGGCTTGATCTGTAATTTGTTTGGTCGATCTGCCCTGGCTTAACACAGTGGCCAGCAAGTCAAGTACCATGATAAGGCCCGAGCCTTTCCAAAATCCAACAGGCAACACTCGTTTTGATTCGAGGATGACTGTGGGATCGGTGCTTAATTTTCCATTCTCGTCATACCCGCCGGGAACAGGCAATTGCTCGCCATAATTTTGGTACTGTAATATTTTACCGATAGAAAATTGCGATATCGCCATATCCAGCACCACGTGCCCGTCTTTACGCGGCACCGAAATAACCAGCGGGTTATTACCCAGTGTTGGTGTCGTTCCGCCCCACGGCGCTACATTGGCAATAGTATTGGTAAAGTTTATGCCGATGTAACCGGCCTCGGCGGCCTGCCAGGCGTAGGTGCCGCCCCGCATCCAGTGGTTGGTATTCCTGATCGCTACGCAGCCTATTCCGTTTTCTTTGGCAAGGCTGATAGCCCTGTCCATACAAAATAGTGCGTTAATGATGCCAGCGCCCAGGTTACCGTCCCATTGCTCCATAGCGCCAAAATCATTTACCAGAGTTGGTTCATTTTGAGCCTTGATTACACCTTCTTTAATATAGCGTACAAATGTGGGGAAACGGTTAAGTCCGTGGGTATAAACTCCGTCGCGGCTGTTTTCGGCGAAAACCTGCGCGCATACGTCAGCCTTATCCTCAGAAAAATTAAGTTTAATTAAGACCCGTTTAAATTCGGCTTTAAGTTCTTCAAAGGGTATCCGCATTAGGCAAATATAACAGCTAATAAAATAATACTGACTTAAAACAGTTATAATTGCCTCAGGTTAGTTATCCGTAACCGTTAATTTTTATTTTTGTGCTGTCAGTTAAATGAAAAACAAATTATCATATCTAATTATTGCAGCGTTAATATTAACGGGCCTATTCATCAACTCCTGTAAAAAAGACAGCCAAAATTCTATAGCAACAATTTTATCCGCAGGGGCGTGGCAGCTATCATCAGTAAGGGTTATTACAACCGTTGGCGATACCACAAAACTGGACACAACCTTAAATGCAGTATGCGATACCACCCAAGTACTTACATTTAACATAGACCAAACATGTACTTACAGTAATTTTAATTGCAAGCACCAACCTACCGCCCGAGGGCATTGGAGCTTAACTGCAAACCGGCTTTTTTTAAACTCTGATATTGTTTGCCAGGATACTACAGCAGCCGGCAGTTCAAAACCCTTTAGTTATGCACAGATCTATAATGTTGGCGATTATTCACTGGTATTAATAACCGGCGACATACAAAACTTTGTGAGCAGTAAAAAACGCACTACTATGCGGTATGGTTTTATTAGGCAAAAAACTGCGGTACAATAGTGATTAATTTTAGTAAACCTTTATATTTGGGTCATAACTAATAGTCTTTCGCCATTTTGAAAAAACGAATAGCCAATTTTGCTTCAGGGTCAGGATCAAATGCTCAAAAAATAATGGAGCATTTTAAACGCAGTACAGAAGCCGAAGTAGTATTGGTGCTTACCAACAATGCACAGGCTTACGTTTTACAACGGGCTGATAATTTTGAGATCCCATCGCATATTTTTAACCGCCACGAATTTTATGAAACGGATGACATCATCCGTATGCTTAAAACTTTACAGGTAGATCTGATCGTACTTGCCGGTTTTTTATGGCTGGTTCCGCAAACCTTACTGGCGGCTTTCCCTAACAAGATCATTAACCTGCACCCTGCCCTGTTACCAAAATACGGCGGCAAAGGAATGTACGGGGATAATGTTCACAAGGCTGTTTTAGCCGATGGCGAAGAGGAATCAGGTATTACCATTCATTTTGCCAATGCACAGTTTGACGAAGGTGAGATCATCCACCAGTCGAAATTTAAAATTGAGCCCGGCGATAACCTGGAAATGGTAAAATTTAAAGTCCAGCAACTGGAGCACTTGCACTTCCCAAAAGTGATAGAGAATCTTTTAAAGAAGATGAAAAGCTGATTTTTAAAGATTAAATGTATTTTTAGCCCACCAGGCAAAAACCACATTTAATCTTTAATAACCAATCTTTGTTATAAAATGACCACCAAACCGTCCACCAGCATTTTCCAGCTTGCCGTAATTGTTAGTGCACTTGGTTTTTTTGTTGACACCTATGATCTGCTGCTGTTTGCTATTATCCGCAAGCCCAGCCTTGCGTCACTTGGCTTAAACCCTGCCGAAGTATTATCAAAAGGTGAATTACTGATCAGCATCCAGATGATAGGCATGGTAATCGGCGGTATCATCTTCGGTATTTTAGGCGACAAGAAAGGGCGGCTTAAGGTTTTGTTTGGCTCTATTCTGCTTTACTCTATCGCCAATATTTTAAATGGCATGGTAGTAACTTTAAATCAATATATCATTTTGAGGTTTATTGCCGGTGTTGGACTTGCGGGCGAATTAGGTGCAGGAATAACTTTAGTGAGCGAATTATTGCCAAAAGAAAAACGCAGCACTGCCGCCGGCTTTATTGCAGGTTTTGGTTTGTTTGGCGTAGTGGCGGCATCAATGATCAGTAAAATGGTTGACTGGCGGGCATGTTATTATGTAGGCGGCGCGCTTGGCCTGGTGCTTTTGTTAATGCGGATCCAGGTGCAGGAAAGCACTTTATTTAAAGATGTACAACAAAACACTATAAGTAAGGGCAACTTCCTGATGTTTTTTAACGACCGGAAACGTTTTGCAAAATATATGCAATGTATCCTGATAGGGCTACCGGTATGGTATATTATTGGTATCCTGGTTACTTTTTCAGACCAATTTGGCAAAGCCATGGGCATAAATGGGGTTGAGCCGGGCACTGCAATTATGTACCTGTACCTGGCTATTGCCGCCGGCGATTTTAGTGTAGGCTGGTTAAGCCAGCGTTTGCAAAGCCGCAAAAAAACGTTGTTTATATTTTATGGCATAGCTATGGTGTTTACCCTGTTGTACTTTTTACAGCAGGGCGGCAGTCCCGGCTGGTTCTACTTTATTTGCGCGGGATTGGGTTATGGCGCAGGTTTAAACGTGGTATACATTACCAGCAGCGTTGAGCAATTTGGTACTAACCTGCGCGCATCTGCAGGTATAAGCATACCCAATATGGTTAGGGGGACACTCCCTTTAATGATCCTGCTGTTTAAGTTTACACGCGAATTATTCAACAACTATCTTACCGGCGGTTGGGTAACCGGCTTAGTTATATTTGCCATTGGTATTACAGCTGCCTGGCTGCTTGACGAAACTTATGGTAAAGATTTGGAATTTACAGAAGTGTAGATAGATATAGTAATATTTGGCAATATTCCGTGCTAAGTAGATTGCTGTATGATCACACAAACTCCGCTTTTATCAAGCAACGCAAATTCTTTTAAACCCCATGGCTGCAACTTTACGCTGGGCAGGTTTGGATGAAATAGTTTAATACCCTTGCCAGCTAATTCTTTATGCAAGGTGTCAATGTCGTCGGTATCTATTCTTATTTCGGGGCGATCTTTCTGTGCGTATTCATCATCCTCAACTAAAGAAATTGTCACCCCATCCCGATCAATGATATAAAATGCCGGTTCGTTTTCACTATATTTCACAGTAAAACCAAGGCAATCAATAAAAAGCTCAAGCCCGTCGTTGATATCTGAATAGAATATTTTCGGGATCACTTTAATCAGTTTCATGTCTTTAAGTAATTGGGATTACTCAAAATTAGGGCATTATAATGAACCTCCGTTTAAAAATCAGAAAAATAATCAGTGCCGTTTTTGCTATATAAAAATCAAAAGTTGTAAACTTATCTTTTTCTCAAAAAAACTAATCACTAATCCTTACCTTTGCGGCTCAAAATTTTCCCGCAAATGAGCCAGTCTGTTGCAATTAAAAATGCCCTTATTTCAGTTTACTATAAAGATAACCTGGAGCCCATTATTCAAGAGTTAAGCCGTCTTGGAGTAAACATATACTCGACCGGTGGTACCGAAACGTTTATACGCAGCCTTGGGGTTGAGGTTATTGCAGTTGAGGACCTTACCTCTTACCCATCTATTTTAGGCGGCCGTGTAAAAACGCTTCATCCTAAAGTATTTGGCGGCATATTGGCCCGCAGAAATAATGACAGCGACAAACGACAATTGGTACAATATGAGATCCCTGAAATTGATCTGGTTATAGTTGACCTTTACCCGTTTGAAGAAACCGTAGCATCAGGCGCCGGGCATGACGATGTGATAGAGAAGATAGATATCGGCGGTATTTCGCTTATCCGCGCCGCGGCAAAGAATTTTAAAGATGTGGTAATACTGGCCTCTAAAGATGATTATGCAGAGCTTGACCAGATACTGAAAGCGCAGGATGGCGTAACAACCATCGATCAGCGTAAAAAATTCGCGCATAAAGCATTTAACATCACCTCAAATTACGATACCGCTATCTTCCAGTATTTTAATCAGGAAGAACCGATACCGGTATTTAAACAAAGTATTCAAACCAGCCAGGTATTGCGTTACGGCGAAAACCCGCATCAAAAAGGCACTTTTTATGGAAATCTTGATGCTATGTTTACTAAGCTTAACGGCAAAGAGTTATCATATAACAACTTAGTTGATGTTGATGCCGCAGTTGCGCTGATAGACGAATTTACCGAGCCTACCGTGGCTATTTTAAAACATACCAATGCCTGTGGTATTGCCAGCCGCTCATTTATTAAAGAAGCCTGGATAGATGCTTTGGCCTGCGACCCGGTGTCGGCATTTGGTGGTGTTATTATTGCCAATGACGAGATCAATGCCGAAACCGCTACCGAGATAGATAAAATATTTTACGAAGTATTGATAGCCCCGGCATATACTGACGAAGCGGTGCAGATATTACAGCAAAAAAAGAACAGGATCATCCTGATCCGTCAACCGGTCGAATTACCCTCTAAACAGTTTAAAACTTTACTTAACGGTGTTATTGAGCAGGACAAAGACGCTGTAATTGAAGGCCCGGAACAAATGACCGCCGTTACCGACAGGAAACCAACCGCGCAGGAACTGAAAGACCTTTACTTTGCCAACAAAGTAGTTAAGCATACCAAATCAAACACCATTGTATTTGCTAAAAACAACTGCTTAATAACAAGTGGCGTGGGACAGACGTCAAGGGTTGACTCGTTAAAACAAGCTGTTGTAAAAGCAGAAAGCTTTGGGTTTGACCTTAGAGGTGCAGTAATGGCGTCAGACGCGTTTTTCCCTTTTCCTGATTGCGTTGAATTAGCAGCCGAGGCAGGGATCCTGGCTGTTTTACAACCCGGCGGATCAATAAACGATAAGCTTTCTGTTGAAATGTGTAACCAAAAAAACATTTCGATGGTTACTACAGGTGTCCGTCATTTTAAACATTAAGCGGTGATGAATGGTGATTAGTTAAAAAGTGAATTATTTTATATTATTTTCAAAATAAAACCGTTCACTTAATCAACTGATGCAACTTATTCAACTATATTTATAAACTTTGCAAATTATTTTGAAGCAAACGAGAAATGGGTTTATTTAACTTTTTTACACAAGAGATCGCTATAGATTTAGGTACCGCAAATACCCTCATAATACATAATGATAAAGTTGTTGTCGATGAACCATCGATAGTAGCTTTTGACCGCACCACCAATAAAGTTATCGCGATTGGACGCCAGGCCATGCAGATGGAAGGTAAAACCCACGACAATATCCGTACGGTAAGACCGCTTAAAGATGGTGTAATTGCCGACTTTAACGCAGCCGAACACATGATCCGCGGGATGATAAAAATGATCAACCAGGGCAAGGGATGGTTTTTCCCATCATTGCGTATGGTTATCTGTATCCCGTCAGGTATTACCGAGGTTGAGAAACGTGCCGTACGCGACTCGGCCGAAATTGCAGGCGCTAAAGAAGTTTACCTGATCCACGAGCCTATGGCTGCAGCGGTAGGCATCGGTATTGATGTCGAAGAGCCAATGGGTAACATGATCATTGATATCGGTGGTGGTACTACTGAGATAGCGGTTATCGCTTTGTCAGGAATTGTCTGCGACCAGTCTATCCGCGTAGCGGGAGATAACTTTGACTCTGACATTGTTCAATATATCCGTCGCCAGCACAATATCATGATAGGTGACCGTACCGCTGAGAAAATTAAGATCGAAGTAGGTGCTGCTTTGCCTGAATTAAGCGACCCTCCGTCTGACTTTGCAGTACAGGGCCGTGACCTGATGACAGGTGTACCAAAACAGATCATGGTATCATACACAGAAATTGCACACTGTTTAGACAAATCAATTTCAAAAATTGAAGAAGCGATATTAAAAGCGCTGGAGATCACTCCGCCGGAGCTTTCTGCTGATATTTATCAAACCGGTATTTATTTAACCGGTGGCGGTGCATTGTTACGTGGTTTAGACAGGCGGATCTCTGCCAAAACTAAACTACCGGTACACGTTGCCGAAGACCCGCTACGCGCCGTAGTGCGCGGCACCGGTACCGCCCTTAAAAATATTGGTAACTTTAAATTCCTGATGCAATAAGTTTTAAAGATTAGAGATTGGAGATTAAAGATTAGTATTTGCAATCAATAAACCGGGCGACATACAGATCTTTAATCTTTAATAACTAATCTTCAATCTTTAATAACTAATCTTTAACAGCAATGCGCAATTTGTTAATCTTCATTACCAAGTATAACGCGTTTTTTCTGTTCATTATATTTGAGATTAGTGCGCTGGTTATCTACATTAAATACAACTCTTTTCAAAAAGCAACTTTTATTAATAGTACCAACCAGATTACCGGCAATTTATATGCCCGTGTTGATCAGTTAAAAGGCTATATCTCTTTACGCGAGGTAAATGACAGCCTTGCCCGCGAAAATGCCAGTTTGCGCGGACAGCTCAAAACTTCTTTTTATATAGATTCTGTTGCTAAACACAAGGTGGTTGACACCGTTTACAAACAACAGTATGAGTATATAGATGCTGCCGTTATTAATAACTCCATAAATCATCGTAATAATTATATCACTATAAATAAAGGCAGCCGTGCAGGCATTGCCAAAGGCATGGGTGTTATCTGCCCGCAGGGTGTTGTGGGTAAAATTGTTTTTGTGGGCGAACATTTTTCGATAATACAATCCCTGTTACATAAAGAAACCATTATCAGTGCAGCTTTAGCCGGCACCAAGGACCTGGGCTCATTTAGCTGGAGCGATAATATGGATCCGCATGCGGGTTTGCTATATGATGTATCCAACAGCGCGTCGCCAAAATTGGGTGAGCTGGTGGTAACGTCTGATCTGTCATTATTTCCGGCGGGCGTGCCTATCGGTAAAATATCAAACCTGCACTCAAAAACTGCAAAAGGTTCGTTTTTGAATATGGACGTAACCATAGCGGTTGATTTTAGTAAACTACAGTACGTTTATGTGGTAGACAACAAGTTTGCTGCCGAGCAATTGGGACTGGAGGCTCAGCAGAAAAAAGATGAGTAGAGTTATCCTCCTTAATTTGGTCAGGTTTATAGCCCTGGTATTTATACAGGTATTCCTGCTCAAGAATATCAGCTTGTATGACCTTTCTACACCGTACCTGTATATTCTTTTTATACTGTTATTGCCTTTTGAAATTCCGAACTTGCTATTGTTTATTTTGGCCTTTATTTTAGGCTTAACTATAGATGCTTTTTATGATACACCAGGTCTGCACGCCATGGCCTGTGTGTTACTGGCATTTGTACGGATCCTGTTTATCAGTATTACCGTTCAAAAAGAGGGCTTTGACAACGAGCCTGAACCAACACTCAGCCTGATGGGGTTCAGGTGGTTTTTCACCTATGCACTTATCCTTACTTTATTCCATCACTTCTTTTTGTTTGTATTGGAAGTTTTCAGGTTCTCAGAAATACAGTATACGCTTGCACGCGCGCTGTTAAGTTCAATATTTACCGTATTTTTGATACTTATTTCGGGCCTGTTATTTTATAAAAGTAAAGAGCGTAAATGAACCAGTATTTTGAGCGGAGATATATTATCGGCGGCATATTTATCACCCTTATATTGGTGCTTCTTGGTCGCCTGTTCTATATCCAGATAATTGACGACAGGTACGCTTATTATGCTGCTAAAAACGCTAAACGTCAATTTATTTTATACCCGGCCCGGGGCCCTATCCTTGACCGTAACGGAAAGACGTTAGTAACCAACGAACTGGTTTATGACGTCAGCGTCACTCCGAAAGAAATAAAACCTTTTGATACTTTAGAGTTTTGCAAGTTATTAAGTATAGATAAAACCGAGTTTGATAAACGTTTAGCTAAGGCCAGGAAATATTCCCAAAACACGCCCTCCCCGTTCGAAAAGCAATTGTCGCCGCAGTTGTATGCTTCCTTACAAGAGCGTATGTCAGAGTTTCCCGGTTTCAGGACGGGCCCGCACCCTATCCGAAGTTATCCCGACTCGGTGGCTGCACAATTCCTGGGTTATATTGGTGAGGTTAATGATAACGTCATTTCCAAATCGGGGGGCTATTACCATTTGGGTGACTATATCGGTATATCGGGCGTAGAAAAAGCTTATGAGCCTATTTTACGCGGCCAAAAAGGAATAAGGAATATGTTAGTAGACTCCAGAGGTGAGCAAAAGGGCTCGTACGCTAATGGTGCTTTCGATACATTGGCCGTACCGGGCGAAAAACTAACATCATCGCTTGATATCAAACTTCAAAAGCTCGGCGAAAAACTGATGCAAAATAAGGTGGGCAGCATAGTTGCTATAGAGCCATCAACAGGCGAGATACTGGCATTTGTAAGCACGCCAAGTTATGACCCCAATTTGTTAGTAGGCCATGACCGAAGCGCTAATTACGGCAAATTGAGTAATGACCCGTACGTGCCGTTTTTAGTGCGGCCTATCCAGGCAAGCTATCCCCCGGGGTCTTCATTTAAACCATTAAGCGCACTCATTGCAATGCAAGAGGGTATCATTACACCACAAACCACTTACAATTGCCCGGGTTATTATGTGGCAGGTAACAGGCGGATAGCCTGCTTTCACAACGAGCGGCATGGCACCGTTAACCTGGCCAGTGCCGTAGCCGAATCATGCAACGGCTACTTTGACATGGTGTTTGAAAAACTGATAAATCGCCTGGGCGCCAAACAAACAGATTCTGCCTTTACGTCATGGCGTAACAACGTGGCTAAGTTTGGCCTGGGCGGCAAACTTGATCTTGATTTGCCGGGCGAAGGCACCGGACTTTTGCCTAAAGCATCACTTTACGATAAAATGTATCATAAGGGGGGCTGGCGCTCCAGCACAGTTATATCGCTGGGTATCGGCCAGGGCGAGTTGGGAGCTACTCCGTTACAGTTGGCCAATATAGAAGCTACCATTGCTAATCATGGGTTTTATTATAAACCACACCTGATCAAATCCATCGGCGACAGGCAGATCATTAAAAAAGAATATACTGAAAAAAATTATGTAGGTGTAGACGCGCAATACTTTGAACCTGTTATTGATGGCATGCAGGCAGTGGTTGATCGCGGTACAGCTGCGGCTTCAAAAATACCAGGTATAATCATGTGTGGTAAAACCGGTACTGCAGACAATAGCCATGGTCAGGCACACTCTGTATTTGTAGCCTTCGCGCCGAGAGAAAACCCTAAAATTGCTATAGCTGTTGTAGTTGAAAACGGTGGCCAGGGCTCCAGCTGGGCCGCACCGATCGCAAGCTTTATGGTGGAGAAATATCTGCGCGACAGTATTACTACCCGTCCGTCAGGTATTAGCCCTGAAAAATATATAAATGCTAACCTGATGCCTGATATAAATGTGTACATCAACCAGCAAAAAAGACGCGCCAGGTTAGACAGCGCACGGCGTGCAAGAACAGATTCGATTAAAAAAGCACAGGCTATTAAATCGGCAACAAACAAGAATAAGAAACCCGCGATAACAAATTATTTGTCGGCCATAATACCAGGAAAACGATGAGCAACCAGCAACGCAGCTTCTTTTTTAATGTGGACTGGCTAACGGTACTTATTTACCTGGCACTTTGCGCTATTGGCGTGCTAAGTATCCACTCGGCCGTATTTGACCCCAAGAACGCGTCCATAGTTGACCTGGACACCAACTACGGTAAGCAGTTTGTATTTGTAATAGTAGCTATTGTACTTGGCATTTTTATATTATTACTTGAAAGCCGGTTCCTCTCTGCCCTCGCTCCTGCCATATATACTATTACTATCGTATTATTATTATTGGTATTGGTGGTTGGGCGCAATGTGGGCGGCAACCAGGCGTGGATCCCTTTACCCGGCGGGTTCAGGCTGCAACCATCCGAATTTGCCAAGTTTGCTACCTGTTTGTTACTGGCCCGTTATTTAAGCGGAACCAATATAAAGGTCACTGAGATAAAATCATTCGCGATAGCGGCAGGGATCATCTTTTTCCCGATGATACTTATCTTGTTACAGCCGGACGCCGGTTCGACGTTGGTATTTAGTTCCCTGCTTTTTGTGTTGTACCGCGAGGGACTTTCTCCTTATTTCCTGATACTGGAGGGCCTGTTTATTACCCTTTTCGTGTTAACGCTTAAACTGAATAACTTGCCCCTGATCATAGGCAGCATTATTGTAATCACCATTGCGATTATTCTGTTATTCAGACGTAACAGAAAACTGATGACGACGCTGCTTATTGGTGCCGGGATATTAATAACCTTTGTTTTAAGTGTTCAGTTTCTTTATACCAAAGTATTAAAACATCATCAAAAAGAGCGTATTGATATTGTATTAGGTATTGAAAGCGATCCACACGGCAAGGGATATAATGTTAACCAATCAAAAATAGCGATAGGCTCAGGCAAGCTTTGGGGCAAGGGATATATGCAAGGCACACAAACAAAGTACAAATTTGTGCCCGAGCAAAGTACCGACTTTATATTTTGTACCGTAGGCGAGGAATTTGGTTTCGCCGGATCTGTAGTGGTGTTGGGGCTTTATTTGTTGTTAGTATTACGGATAATCTATATAGCCGAACGGCAACGATCACCCTTCTCGCGCATTTACGCGTATGGTGTGGCGTCAATTATATTCTTTCACGTGGTGATCAATATCGGTATGACCATTGGTATTGTGCCGTCAATAGGCATCCCCTTACCGTTGATAAGTTATGGCGGTTCATCGCTATTAAGTTTTACGGTAATGCTGTTTATACTGATCAAACTGGACTCGAACAGGATGGGCATGATCTACGCGTAAGCCGATTTGAAGGTCCACTATCTTTATCCACCAAAATCTATTGATTCACATCTTTTTAAAAAAAATGTGTGCCAAACTGTATCACGAGATCAATTTTATAAAATCAATTTACTAATTATCAATTAATTATAAAACAAGGTATATCAAAGTGTATCACTGGGACACACTCAGTTTGGTACACCCTTTCTTATCACTAATTAGCATACCGCCTCTTTAAGAGTTCAAAAAACTTGTTGGCAGTGTCGGGTTTACTATCCCAATTGTTTTTAACTGTATAGTTTTTAGTCAAAAAGCGGTTAGCTTCTTCGAACGAGTTAAAACGGTTCAATATCTCTATAGCTTCGCTGTAAGCAAGGCTGTAGCCGTTAAAGAGATCTTTAATATAAAGCAACTTGTCGTTTAAGGTAATTGCCTGTTTAAGATTGGTTATTGCCTGTGTACCCGCCTGCTCTGTAATGTTAGCAGAAGCAACTTTTTGTGCCGATATTCTTTGATTAATGGTAAGAATTTCTTCTTTGTCCTTAGTTGCCCCGTCATTCTTTACAACAGGTTTAATAACTTCTTTAATCGGTTCCTTAGGTACTTCAATAGCCGCCACTTCTTTGGTTTTTACTTCAGGTACAGATGCCGGCTTCGCTGGTTCAGGTTCTTCTGGTATTACTTCATCTACCAATTCTTCTTCTATATCTTCATCCTCATAGTCAGATTCATCCACAACCAGTTCATGCCTGATCACCTCTGGTTCTTCCCTTATAAAAGAGTAACTATCCTTTGGCGTTTCGGCTGTAAGATCAATATGCGCTGCGGTTCCATCAGCTTCAGGTTGCGGTTCGCGTTTGGGTTGTTGTACTACCGGTTCAAAAAACTTTTCGGCAATAACAGGGGCTGGTTCTTTCGGTTTCTCCGGTTCAACTGGCTGTTTTGGCTCCGCCGGTTGTTGAACGGCTTTATCAAGTTTGTTTCGCTGGCTAAGTTTACTTAATATTTCGGCATGGTCTGCCAAAAAATGAGCGTTTGCTACAAACAGTTCCAACTCCAGGTCGTTTAAATTTTCGGGGGTAGCTTCAATGTATTTATATTGGTCATTAAGCTCTTTTATGATGCCGCCTATTTTATGAAATACCTCTAATTGCTTCATTACAATACTATAGAAAAATTGCTTACCAAAATTAAGCATTAAATTCTGATATTAGACCTTTACAAAAAGTTTACCAATGCAGCTCACCGAAGATATTTTTAGGCGAAAAAATGAAAGCGGTGGTGGTATTGAGGTTATTTGCGGGTCAATGTTCTCTGGTAAGACCGAAGAATTGATAAGACGAATAAACCGCGCCCGTTACGCCAAGCTAAACGTTAAGATCTTTAAGCCGAAGCTGGATATCCGTTATGATGATAATGACGTGGTATCGCACAACGCTACGGCAGCGGCCTCAACGCCTGTCGGCAAATCGGCAGAGATATTATTATTGGTAGGCCATGCGCAGGTAGTTGGTATTGACGAAGCTCAATTTTTTGACAATAAGCTACCTGATATTTGCACCACACTGGCCAATAAAGGGGTAAGGGTAATTATTGCAGGCCTGGATATGGATTTTAAGGGCCGTCCGTTTGGCCCTATACCCACACTAATGGCCATTGCCGAGTCTGTTACTAAAGTGCATGCCGTATGTGTAAGATGCGGTAACCCGGCGCTTTATTCTTACAGGTTAGTACCCAGCAAGGAAAAGGTGTTACTGGGCGAAAAAGATAGCTACGAGCCCCGTTGCCGCATTTGCTACAACAGCAAAACATTTTAAATGGCTGTTTAATCGTCCTGTTTCTGCCTTAGTTAGTCATAATTAAACTAAAATTTACTGTAAGTAAAACAAAAGGCATATACTTATTTGTTATTGTGCTATTACCTAATACTACGATGGCGAAAAAGATACTAGTAATTGAGGATGATAAAGACATTAGAGAGTCTATTGTTTATGTTTTAAAAGAAGATGGTTATGAAGTGACCGCTTCGGAAGATTCAAAAATTTTGAGATCTGTAAATGAACTTGCTCCCGATATGATATTATTGGATAACTGGCTCACCGAATGGAAAAGTGATGCCAATGGCGAGCAGCTAAGCCGCGAGTTAAAAAGCAACCCGGCTACCAGCCATATTCCCATTATCATTATATCTGCAGTGAGCAACATCAAGGAGATAGCCGAAGCCGGCTTAGCCGACGCTTATTTAAGAAAGCCCTTTGACGTTGCTGAACTTACCGGTATTGTTAAAAAATACATTAAATAATAAATCCGGCCTGCTCAAAATTATTGTTCCATCACTACAACTGCCGATCTTGGCGGTATTTGTACCGACCCATCGGTAACAATTAAGTCTTGCTCTTCAGGTGATACCATACCTAATTTACCCTGGTCAGGGATGCTTACTTTCGCAGTAATTGCCTTACGTTCCGGGTTAACCATTACTACTGCCCGTTTACCTGTGTTTGTAACAAATACCGAATATTTTACCTGCCCGTTTGCGTTAACTGTAACACCTAAAGTGTAATGAAATTCGGCATCCCATAAATAAGCTTTATAACGTTTGCGCAGGGCGTCAATCTTCTTTCCGTAATCAAGCGTCATCTTAAAATCAGTAATATGGCCCTTAAAGTTATAAGGTTCATAGCTGATAATATAACGATCCATCAAGATCAGGTTCAACATTTCGCGGTCGTCAAACCCGTTTACGGCAACTATCAATGGAGCATGCGGATCAAGATACCGGCACACAGGTATTGAGCCACCATTTATTCTGAAATATGATGTTGAATAATACTGCATCAGCCAATCCATATGCCCCTCTCCCGCGAAAAGAAAATCAGGGCTGATCTTATTCGCGGCAGCGCGCAGCTGCGACGCTAAAGGCATATCTCCTCCATAAATATAACCCGGCGCGCTATAGCCATGATCTGTTGCGAAACTATATTTTACCGGGCCATGATGGCAATTCTCGTCAAACAACCAGCCCGAGCCGCCCAGGTCAAGCAGTTTCTGAAATTCTTTGGTGATTAAGTTGCGGTATTGCGGGCTTACAAAGTCCATTACCGCACGGCGGCGGGTGTTAATGCCGGTTAATTGCGTGGGTGTGTAATAGCTGTAGCCGCCATGCTCATAAGGGATGCCGTAAGGATCGGTAGCTGCGTATTTGTAAAGCTCTTTCTTATACCAGTCTTTAGTTTTATCTGCCCAGTTTAGCTTGCCAAACATGATCATTTTAACGCCCATTGCCTGAATTTTAGCTATGGATGATTTTAATTCTTCTTTCGTGCCTAATCCCGGGTCGGTGTTTTGACTGGGATCGCCCCCGTCCTGCCCATCCTCATTCCAGCCAACCAATTGTATGGCACCGACACCATTTTCGGCACATTCTTTTCCGTATTGAACAATGTCTTTATATTTCACCCTGTAATCCTGCTCGGGCGAATTGATCTGCAATTGAAACCACGAATGCACATCATTTATCCAGGCCGGTGTGTGGGGTGGTTTAAACCAGGTATTGCGCCATTGCTTATACAGATCAATACCTGCATGCCAGTCGCCGGTATAGCATTTCATTACTACGGGTACCAGGTTTATAGTTGAATGCGGATGCGCGAAAACAAAATGACAGGTCCTGAATTCTAAATTTACCGGGTGCCCGTCAATCTCATCGGTATGAGGAACCGGCGCATTAATAGATTGCTCTACTCCCGGGTTCTGTACAAAAGTAAATTGCAGCAAATATTGTTGGTAAGGATCCTTCATCTCTACATACATACCCTGCCCAGGTGCCTGGATCAAACAGAACAGGCTGCGGTTCGAGTCGAATGTTTTCATGGGGGTGAATGTACCCCAGTAACCTTTATCATTTCCAAAATTAGGGAACAGTTCTGCCGATTCAAGGTTACCGTACCACATGGTTTTAACCTGCATTGGAGCAGTAACGGCCGGCCGGCTAAAATCGCCTAAATAAGGATAGTCTATGGTTTCGACAGTAAGTGGCGAATCATTTTCGAGTGAAGCATTGAAAGTCAGCTCGCCATTATTTAGGGTGACGGTACCGGTAAACTTCATAGGTAACACGCCACCATGATCACTGGTTAATTTATCCCAGTGGATGCGCACTTCATGTTCAGATATTTTCTCGACGCGGGCCGGCTGGCCCTGGCCCAAAACATAGTTACTCCTTTGTTTTGGGAGCGGCACCAACAGCCTGAAGGTGGCACCTAACTCTGCCCGCCTTTCAATTACCCAATGGGTTGATTTCCGTTCCATGCGGACCAATGCGCCAGTACCGGCATCAAACGCTACTAAAAGCGAATCATCCTGAATAATTACTTCTTTATCGCCGACAGGCGCAGCCTTTGTGCAAATTGTAACGCATAGCAAAACACAGGCTATTGCTAACTGTGGTATTATTTTCATGAAAAAAGTACAGCGGTTTATGCTTTATAATTGTGTTAAAGTAAAGTTAATGATTAAGATGGGTAATTGCCGTCTTATTGTCTACCTTATTTGTAACTTTTAAGCTATCAGTGGTTTAGTTGTTGCTACCTCCATTTTGTATAAAGCAACTTTGGTCTTCTTCCAATCTGTGGATTTAATATAATATCAGTTAAAAGAGAGCAGCCTATAATTAGGTACGTGGTCGCTTAGGGTTAAAAGCTACAATATAGCTTAACTCACTATTTACAACACTGCGGCTATTCAGACTACCTTCTATCTTATTTAATGACTGATTAAGTCTTACCTTGGTTAAATTAAATACCTGTAGTAAAAACTCAGGAATTACTTTAGTGGCGATTGTTGGGTAATAATCTTTTTGGATTTTTTGTCTTTCGATATCAGTAACCATGCTTAGCTCCCAGTTATCCTCGGCCTTAAAGCCGTGTTCCTTTGCTGTATTCATTAAATCGTATAAATACATTTTGGTTTGATTTTCTATTGATTGCTCTTTCACCATTATTTTGATTTTTTACCTACTGAACTATCTGATTGTGACGTTGAACTTTTATCAGACTGGTAGCTGGATACTTTTTTATTAATGTTAGCGCTCGGTTCTTTCTTTTTCTCTTTAATGGTTTTTCTGTCTTTACTCATAACAATAATTTTTAGTAACTATACCCGCGTGGAACATCCCGGCAGGATTAATATTGACTTGTAGTGATTGTATACTTATTTATGGATGTGTTATCAGCGCAAAGCTTAAATATCACCATGTAAGAAAATGGGCAATGCCTAAGGGTTTGTGTGGGAATTGCTTAAAGGTAGGCATACTTTATTGGATATCAGCAAGTAGTTGTTTATAAATACCTCTGGCATAATTTATAATCGACCTAAAAGGTAGATATACCACTATATATGACTAACTTGCCAACTTATTAAATATAATATAATGCAAAAAGAAGGAACAGTAAAGTTTTTCAATATCGAGAAAGGGTTTGGATTCATTTCACAGAGTAATGACAGAAGCGATGTTTTTGTACACTCTACCGGCCTGATCGACGAGATCCGCGAAAATGATAAAGTATCATTTGATATTGAAGAAGGCAAAAAAGGCCCAAGTGCGGTAAATGTAAAAGTTATCTAAAAAATCACTATAAAATTTAATCGTGAAGCATCCCGGTTAACCGGGGTGCTTTTTTTAATCAAAATAAATTATTCACTAAAACCCAATTTACTCTATGGCTAAATCGCAGGCAACTTTCATGAAAAAACAATTAGAAAAAAATCGTCAAAAAAAGAAAGAAGACAAAGCACAACGTAAACAGGATCGTAAAGAAAACCCAACAAGCGGCGACCTGGACAGCATGATGGCTTATGTGAATGAATTTGGCGAAATAACGTCAACTCCCCCGGATACCTCTCCAAAACCAACCAACAGGGATTAACCTGTTACTACTATATTTTTTAGTTGCTGTTATGGCCGCGTTTTATCATGTCCTTAACAGCCTGTGCCAAAAATATTTTATCCGCATTGCTTAAATGTGTTTTTTTTTCACCGCCATTTACCTGGTAAGTAATATCACCCCTGCCATCCCGCGCGGCAATTAAAGATCGATCATCCTTCTTATATTTTACATATCCGTTTGGCGTAATACGCGTAATTGTTGTGCTATCGTCACTAAAATATGTACGGCCCAGGTATTCTATTTTAACGCTACCATAATTATCTCCTTCAGAAATAACTACATGTCTGCCGGGCCTGCCACAAGCCGCTGCCACGGCTATAAAGCCTAACGCAGCTATTGTAAGTTTTAAATTTTTCATTGTATTTTTTATTAAGATGTGAGTAACTGTTTCTATTACATATTACAAACATAAACAATTATTATAGTACTATGCAATACATAATACTATTTATTTTAAGATGCCACAACTTAAGTATTTGTCAATAGGATATCACAATCTGCAGAAAACGTTACTTTTATTGTCATTAACCCGTAATCGGCAATACGAGTCATGATTTTTTACGTTAGTTACCTTATATGAAAAAAATATTTTGTTTTTTACTGTTGATGCAAATTGCTGTATGTGCTACGTTTGCATCCCCGAGCCGGATAGCCGTTAATCATTTAAAACCTGCAACTTTAGATACCGCTACCTTTGCTACCGGTTGCTTTTGGTGTACTGAGGCTAAGTTTCAGCAATTAAAGGGGGTTAAAAAAGTAACATCCGGTTTTGCGGGCGGCCATGTGGCTAACCCAACGTACGAGCAGGTTTGCACCGGAACCACCGGCCATGCCGAAGCCTGCAATATTGTTTACGACTCGAAACAAATAACCTATGACGAATTGCTCGAGGCCTTTTTTGTAGCACACGACCCTACCCAACTGAACAGGCAGGGCAATGATGTGGGCACTCAATATCGCTCAGCTATCTTTTTTCATAACGCTGTACAAAAAGAGAAAGCTAATTATTATGTAAATAAGCTAAATACCGAAAAAGCTTATAAGTCTAAAATTGTGACACAAATTGTTCCTTATACCGTTTTTTATAAGGCTGAGGGTTATCATCAAAATTATTATAACCTGAACAGCAGCCAGCCGTATTGCAAGTATGTGATACAGTCCGAGCTTGAAAAATTTAAAAAGGTATTTAAAGACAGATTAAAGAAATGAGAACCGCGCTAATTATAGCTGCTATTGTATTAGGATCTGTAAGTGCCGTTATGGCGCAGCACCTTAAAACAAACGGTGGCCACCAAAATAATCCTTACTATTCTAACACCGATACCAAGCATTTAAATGTATCAAATGCCGAGTGGAAGAAGATCTTGCCGCCTGCGCTTTACGCTACGGCCCGCGAGCAGGCAACCGAGCAACCCTTTACCGGTAAGTTCTGGAAAAGCGATGCTAAAGGAACTTATTATTGCGCGGTATGCGGCAATATGTTGTTCCGGTCGGATGCAAAGTTTGCAAGCGACTGCGGCTGGCCCAGCTTTTTTGAGCCGGTAAGAAAGAACAGCGTGATCTACCGCGAGGATGACTCTTACAATATGAAACGGATAGAGGTAATATGCGCCCGCTGTGATTCACACCTGGGGCATATCTTTGACGATGGCCCCCCGCCTACCGGTAAAAGATTTTGCATGAACTCTGTTTCGCTGGATTTTTTGCCTGATGGTTTTAAATAATAAGGTTGGATGACTATCTTGGTTTAAAACCTAAAGATCATGTCATTCCAGGGATATTTAAATAACATACAGGCCAAAACCGGTAAAACCGCGGATGATTTTAAAAAATTAGCCGAAGCTAAGGGCTTCACCCAAAATGGCCAGCTTACTGCCAAAACCAAAGCCGGCGACATTGTAAAATGGCTGAAAGATGATTTCGAGCTTGGCCACGGTCATGCCATGGCTATTTACGCATTACTAAAAGGCATTAAAAAAGAGAGCGATGATTAAAGCGCCCTTTTAAATTACTTTCATTTTAATCCGTTACGCGAAATTGAGACTTCAGTCGGATATCTGCCGATGAACTGCCTATAAGCACATCTATCGGTTCAGGTTCAACCCTAAAATCGTGGATCTTCTCATCATAAAAAGCCAGTTTACTACCCGGAATTGTTAATGTAACAGTTTTTGTTTGACCCGGATTTAAGGTGATCCGCTCAAACCCGCGTAATTCCTCGGTCGGACGTTTTAGGCTTGGCGCTACATCATGGATATACAGCTGCACCACTTCATCGCCGGCCATTTTGCCAGTATTTTTTACATCAACAGATACGGTAATAGCATCGCTTGCTTTGATCTGCTTAGCCGATAGCTTTAAGTTGCTATAATTAAATGTAGTATAGCTTAACCCATGCCCGAAAGGGAACAGCGGTTTACCATTAATATACATATAGGTAAAACCTTTAGTCACATCATACTCATCCTGCGACGGAACTTGTTCGGCAGATGCATATACCGTTAGCGGCATTTTGCCGCCCGGGTTGATATTACCGAAGATCGCGTCGGCAATGGCGTTGCCGCCTTGTTCGCCGGGCCACCAGGCCTCTAAAATAGCGGGGGCATGTTCTTTAATATAGGGTATAGTTAACGGGCCTGCATTCATCAATACCACAATAGTACGTGGGTTAACTGCCAATACGGCTTTAACCAATTCTTCCTGGTTGCCGGGCAATTCTAACGATGTGCGGTCCTTGCCCTCGGCCTCGACATTTAATGTGGTACCGATGTATAAAATAGCTACGTCGGCTTTTTTTGCAGCATCTACAGCTTTTTGTAATTCGGATGCTTTGTCAAACGCGGGTGCGTTTTTACGTGGCGGGGTTATTTCTGCACCTGCCGCGTAAATAATTTCCGTACCGGGAGCCATTCGATTCTTAATGCCCTGCATCGGGTTCACCGCGTCAATGGGCTTACCGCTGTAGCCGCCCGCGGTAAACATATCCGCATGCGGGCCTATTACAGCTATGGTCTTTATTTTATTTTTATTTAACGGCAGTATATGATCCTTATTGGTGAGCAGCACCATTGCTTCCTGCGCTGCTTTTAGCGCAAGGCTGATGTGTTCGGGGCTGCCGATTACACTCATAGGTATTTTGCTGTACGGCACCATTTCCTGCGGATCAAATTCGCCCAGCAAAAACCGGTCGCGCATTACCCGTGAAACCGATTCGTCCAATTTAGCCTGTGTAAGCAACCCTTTATTTACCGCTATGGGGATGTACTGCATAAATTCCTTGTCAGAAAAATCGCAGCCGGCATTGATGGATTTTGCAACTGCTTCTTCATAACTCATCTGCCCTTTTTCATGGCCATTCACCATGGTATTAACACCACCCAGGTCTGAAACCACAAAGCCTTTAAATCCCCACCTGTTTTTAAGGATATCCGTCAACATCATATGGTTAATATTATTTGGCACACCGTTAATGGCATTGTATGATGCCATGATGGATTGCGCGCCACCCTCAACAATACAATCTTTAAAATGCGGCAACCAAAACTCGTGCAGCATCCGCTCGCTAACGGTTGCCGACCTGCTGGTGCGGTCAGTCTCCACATTATTAACCGCATAATGCTTTAAGGTTGATACCAGTTTAAGGTATTTAGGATCATTGCCCTGCAAACCTTTAACATGCGCCACGCCTATGCGCCCTGTTAAAAACGGGTCTTCGCCAAAACACTCGTTAATACGGCCCCAATATGGGTTACGACTCACGTTGATCACCGGCGACCGGTAGATCAATCCCTTTTTCTCACCCTTGAAATCAGGATCCTGATGCCAGCCGTTGTAAATAGCACGTGCTTCGTCTGATATCGCGGTAGCTTCCGTATAAACCAATTTGGTGTCCCAGGTAGCAGCCATGGCGATTGATACCGGGAACATAGTAGTTGGACGGGTCCACACAACGCCGTGTAAGCTCTGGTTCCATTTATCAGATTTGATACCGAATTTTGGGATATCCGGCCCGACGTGGTTTAAATATTCCGCTTTTTCCTCCAGCGTCATCCGCGATAGCAGGTCCTTTACCCGTTCCTCAACCGGTTTGATATAGTCAAGGTATAACGGTTTATCAGTATTCTGAGCTTTTAAGACATTACTTGTGATCAAGCAAAATAATAATGCTAACGAGTTTATCTTCGTGCGAAATTCTATTTTCATTTTAGGCTGTTTAATTGGCATATGATTAGACAAAATTCTGTCCAACAACCAGGACAAATATATTTAAAACATGCAGCAGGTGAAGTATTTAAGCCACACAGCACAAAATTGTTACTGTAATCAGTTAGTTCCGGTTATCACCAAATAAAAAGCGCCTCCCAATTAAGGAGGCGCTTTAAGCCTGTCATCAGGCATTAAATTTAGCCTATTATATTTTCTCCCAATCAGCAACAGTTAGTACATCTGCCTGACGCGGGAAAACTTTTTCGGTAAGCACGCGGTGTACTTCGGCATCGCCATCAGCACAGCAATCGGCCAGTACAGTTAAACGGTAATCTTTATCAGATGCTTCGCGCACGGTTGATAATACTACGCCGCTTGTAGCAATACCGGTTAACACCATGTGTTGAATACCATAAGCCCGCAATATCACTTCAAGATCGCTACCCGTAAAAGCACTCACACGGCGTTTGGCCACAGTTACTTCACTCGCCTGCGGTTTCAAATCGTCGTGAACTTTCATAAACTGGGCCATATCCACACCGGCAAATATTTCTCTGCTGGCAGCAAACCCTTTGTTGTTCATGCTGATCTCAGGCGAACCCTCTCTAAAACCAACGACTACATAAATAACGGGAATGTTTTTTTCGCGAGCAATAGCTATGGCTTTGGCCACATTGCTAAGAATTACAGCGCTATCAGGCAGCATAGCTACTATACCTGCCTGCATGTCCATTACTAAAAGCGCGATGTTTTTTGTGTTTTGTTCCATGTGGATGTTTTTTGTGGTATGATGATTAATTAATTTTTTCGGATTCTATAATTTCGGCAGCCATGCTTGGCCCATCTTCTTTTTGAGCGATTTTACCCTTTTTAAAAAGCTTAAAAAATACCAGCGCGATAATTAACGCGATGAGACCCTGGAAAAACATAGTTAAAGGAGCGCCTATTTTTTGCGAAATAGTGCCGATAAGCAAGCTACCTATAGGCAATACTCCAAAAAAAGACATTGCCATATAACTCATAACACGGCCCCGCATATTGGTAACCGTTTCCATTTGTATAATGGTAATACAGGTTGACATCGGCGTTAACGAACCCAACCCTATTATTACCGCAAAAGGCAGCGCCAGTGGCAGGTAACTAACCCGCGAAAACAAGATCAGCCCGGTGCCCAGTACAACAATACTGCCTATCAAAATAGCTTTGAGATCTGTACCTTTTTTTACCGACGCCAATAACAAACTACCTAAAATGGCACCCAAACCAACACAGCTGCTTATGTAGCCGTACGTTGTTGCATTACCTTTATAAACAACTTTTGCAAATATGGGTTCCGTAGTATCATAAGGTAAAACAAACAGGCTTAAGCTGACCAATACCAGCATGATCATACTAATAGCCGGTGTTTCCCTGATATATTTAAAACCTTCGGCAAGCTCTGACATTACCTTTTTCTTTACCGCAGGCGGATTAAATTTTGGAAACTTCATTAACAAAAGCGATGTGATAACAGCTATAAAACTTAAGGCATTTAAAGAGAAACAAATACCCGCACCAAACTTCTGCAACACTATGCCTGATAAGGCCGGCCCTACCATCCTGGCAATATTGACCATGCCCGAGTTTAAAGAAATGGCATTTGCCAGGTCTTCCTTATTCTCGATCAACTCCAATATCATTGGCTGCCTTGCCGGCACATCAAAAGCATTAATAATGCCTAAAACAGCACTCAGGGTCAGGATCTCCCAAATAACATAATGGTTGGTGAGGATCAATGCAGCCAGTAGTATGGCCTGGATCATGGAAGCTGTTTGCGTAACCAACAATATTTTATAGCGGTCGTAACGGTCGGCAACCACTCCGCCGAACAACGAAAGCAGGAACGACGGAAACTGCTGCGCGAAAACAGCAAACCCGATCATCGAGGCCGAATGTGTAAGCGAATAGATCACCCAGATAACTGCTGTACGCTGCATCCATGTACCTATCTGCGAAATTGATTGCCCGCCAAAAAATAACGCGTAATTGCGGTTATGAAATGCCCTGAATGTACTTGATGATTTGCTTTTTTTCATTAATAGTTGCTGTTTTATGATCTAACCGTTTCGACATTTTTCGTCATTTTGTCGAAATTGGTTCAAATTTTTTTACTTTTTTATCCCGTTCATAATCACACGGGTAAAAGTGTTCACTACCGACTCAACTCCGTCAAAATTATTATCTATGATCATTTCACGCTTAATGCCATGCACGCCGCTCAATAATACAAAAACGAGCTCTTTTTTATCTCGTTCATCAACGGCTTTTAATTCACCGCGTTCAATCCCATAATCTAATATCTGCCTAAGCACTGCGCCTTCTTGCTGCATGATCAATCCGTGATGAACAACTTTGGTTTTGTTGAAATTAGACATCGCGTCAGCATCCATACCCACATCAAGCATATTATAAAATCCTCGCCTTTCGCGCAATACGTTAAGTTTGGCAATGCAAAAAGCCTTTATTTTTTGCTCGACAGTTTGTACCTGGTTTACTGCAGCGGCAATTGCGGCTACAAGTTCCCTGATCTCAACCTCCATTACCGCGTCGAATATCTCGTCTTTACTTTTGTAATAATAATAAAGCGAACTGCGGCCCTTGCCAATAGCCTTAGCCACATCATCCATAGTTATTTTATAAAGACCATGTACCTGGAACAGCCGTTTAGCCGCCTGCAGGATCTGGTCCTGAATTGCATCTTCTTTTATGGGGTTGGTGACGGTCATTAATTTCTATGTGGAAGTGAATTCGAAACAAATGTACATTATTTAAACATTTGAACAAATAATGTCGAAAAGTTTATAATAATTAAAGATAGATTTAACCGTTCGTTGACTATTCGCTGTTATCGATCAACTGAAGGTAGGCGTTCAATTTTTCAAGAATGATCTCAATCAGGATATCTTCATTAGGGTCTATCACCATCGATTCGTACTGATCTTTCGGTTTTACACCCGGTGTTACTTCCAGCAAACTTTTATCCAGGCAAAAACCCAGTTTCAGTTTTTTACGATCAAGCCATAAATAGGCCAGTTTCTTATCCTTGTATGTAAAAAACGGGATCTGAAACTTTCGCTCGTGGCAGATCAACAGGTTTGCACTTAGAATAATATCCCTTAAAGCCAGCAGGCAGCTTTGGTAAGGCTCCGGTTTGGATAAATAGTAAGACTCAAGCGTTTTGATCATCGGGTTTTAATCTTACGACTAATGTAAAAGTTTTCAATTGTCCGGCATTGCCGTTTTCTAACCTTTTTATAAACAATGTATAACGATAGGACGTTTGCAGATTATGCTATTCAAAAAATACAGGCAGTTTTGCCTGCCGGGAATTTTATTTACGCTGATGCTGATCAGTTTTACTATAAGCAGAAATAAACCTTCACTTTTAAAAGCCGATCCTAATAATGGAGGTCTTTTTCTTCCGGATGGTTTTGAGGCAGTAACGGTTGCTGATAGTTTATCAGGCCGCGCCCGTCATTTGGCGGTAAATACTAACGGCGATATCTATGTAAAACTAAGATTTCCGGACGATACCTCAGGGAACGCGGCGTTACGTGATACTAATAACGATGGCAAAGCCGATATCATAAAAAGATTTGGCCTTTATGAAGATAAAGGCTCATACGGTACAAGTATGCGTATCCATAACGGGTACTTGTATTTTAGTTCGGAAACTAATGTTTACCGCGAAAAACTAAACCCTGCAACGTTGGTACTTGATGGCCCGCCTGAGTTGATCTTACACGATGAGAATGGACAGCATGAACATGATGCCAAACCCATTGCCTTTGACAATACCGGGCATATGTATGTAGCTTTTGGCGCGCCATCAAATGCCTGCCAGATTGCTAACCGGGTACCGGGTTCGTTAGGGATAAAAGGCTGCCCGCTGTTGACCGAATATGGCGGTATATGGCGCTTTGATGAAAATCGCGCGGGTCAAACTCAAAAAGACGGCAAGCGTTACGCAACCGGGTTAAGGAGTGTTGTAGCGATGGACTGGAACCAACAGGAAAATTGCCTTTATGTGGTAGCGCATGGGCGTGATGATCTGCGCCTGCAATTCCCGAATAAATATGCCCCCTGGCAAAGTGCGGTGCTACCTGCCGAGGAGTTTTTAAAGATCAAAGAAGGAACCGATGCCGGCTGGCCCTATTATTACTACGACCCCTTTCTAAAAAAACGGTTATTGAACCCCGAATATGGCGGCGATGGTAAAAAAGAAGGAAACGGCGCCAGGTTTGCTAAACCCATCTTTGCCTTCCCTGCGCATTGGGCGCCAAATGATCTTTTCTTTTACACCGGCAATCAGTTTCCCGCGCGTTATAAAAACGGGGCATTTATCGCGTTTCATGGCTCAACAGACCGGTCGCCATACCCGCAGGCGGGTTTCTTTATTTGCTTTGTGCCATTTAAAAATGGACGGCCAGTAGGATCATGGGAGATCTTTGCAGATGGCTTTTCAGGCCGCGATACTATTGCCAGCGTAAGCGACGCAGTTTACCGACCAATGGGGATCGCCATGGGTGCAGACGGTTCGTTGTATGTGAGCGAAACAGAAAAAGGGCGGATCTGGCGCATTTTATATCGGGGTGATAAAACTAAGTTTGGCCAGCTGCAATTGGTCAAAATGGAGCTGAGAAAAAAATTGCCAAGCTTTAGGACGCCGGATATCACCCGAGATAATTTAATGAAAGGAATGCTAAATGGCGGCGCTAAAATTTATAACACTTACTGCGTTAACTGTCATCAACAAAATGGCAAAGGAGATGACAATATGTACCCGCCGCTTAGCGGCTCAGAATGGGTAACCGGCGGAAAATACATGGAGAAAGAGCAGGCCATAACCGTATTGCTAAAAGGCCTTGAGGGGCCAATTAAAGTAAAAGACTTATCGTACAACAGCGTCATGCCTTCGCATAGCTTCTTAAGCGATGGCGATATTGCGCAAGTGCTTACTTATGTGCGAAATAACTTTGGCAACAACAGCAGCCTGGTTACAACGGATGAGGTAAAAGCGGTGAGGAATAGTTTAGGGTTGGATAAGAGGTAACTAATGCTGATTGCCCGTTCTTTTTTATTTTGCAATTTGTTATTTTTATTGCTTAAAGCCTTATTCTTATGAAAGTTCAATACTTGTCTTTCTCGATATTTTTATCACTGTTATTCGGTATTTTTTCCTGTAAAAAAGACAATGGAGCTAAAACTAATATTACGTTTCCGCGTGAATTATACCCAACACAAATAACACAAAAAGGAGAAGTAAAAGTCTACACCGCAGGTGGTGAAATGACCGACGCTAGTCAAAAAGAGAAATTTTTAGGGGCACAAAAAACAAGTTTTAATTTAACTTTCCAACCAAACGTAACCACTTCACAAGTGTTAAACAGTTCAATAACATTTGTTAATCGCGATACGATGATGTTTTCATTATCACCCGAAAAATATGTGGCCGCTAATAAAAATGGGCAATTTACATTTACAGGTACTAAATATCAGCTACCTGTTGATACCGCTGATATTTTATACAAATCTTTAAAATATGATTATCTATTAATCAAAGCACCATTTTTGCCTAGCGGTCAGCCTTATTCAGGCCCCGGTGTCTATTTTAGCAATAATCTTACTTACAACACCAATATGCCATTCTTAGGCAAACCTGTATCTGTTGGCTATGGCGATTATAATACTTTAAGGCTTTCACTTTTTAGTTTTAAATTTTCGCGCAAATTAATATCAGGATTAAATATTTCATATTATAGTGAGAGCGGATTTCTGTACAATGAGTTCAATAGCACAGTAATTAGTAAATTAAAATCTAATGATACGCTGGCTATTCAGGAATGTTTTTTAACGCTTAAAAGCAAATGACAATGTCGGTCGCTACAATCCAATCCGGCACAAGTAGACGACTTCGGCATAACACACGCCATCATAGTATCCATCATATCATAAAACCAACTAAAAACAAAAATCGTACCGATACCAATAACACGGGCTTTCTAATTTTAGCATTACTCTTAGTTGCGGCAATCATAAAAAGTATTGATCGTTGGCTATTTAAGCAGAAACGGATACGACGACGCGACTATTATAGAAATGTATATCTTAGATCAGAAGCATGGCGACGGAAGCGATATGTGGTACTAAAACGAGATGATTGGCGATGCGTATATTGTGGCGCGCCTGCGGCTGAGGTTCATCACAATAGATACGCAAGAAATATTGGAAATGAACCAATTAAATGGCTTGTTTCGGTGTGCAAGACTTGTCACGAAGCTATCCATTATCAACCATAAACTCTGTTAATTGCCGAAATCAAGGAACAGCATTGCTTAAGTGGTGATGTAATACTGCCCCCCCCTTTCTCCCGCACGAACTTATATTTTACATATACAATTTTAAGAAATCACCCTACCCATATACGGATCACTGTATCCGGTGCGGCCGGTTTCAACCCTGCCTGCATATCTTTTTTCGAACAACTCATGGCCTTTTACTTTTGCGCTGAAATCATACCAGTTATGGCTTTTATCCAGTTTTAAAACCAAACTTGTTTCGGCCGATGCAACTATCGTTTTTAAATGATTATTTATTTTATACGAATGGTCTATAATTTCAACAACCTGTTGCTTTTGGGTATTATTCTTTATTTTAAGTACCACATTACCACTAAGCTGATTGCTGGTCAATGCCTTTTGGTAATCAAAATGAATATCAATATCAGGGTCATTATGATTGCCTTTAAATTCACGGTAAAATCCGTTTGGACCGTATACTCTCAGATGGTAATTATCACTACCAAACTCTTTAAGCGGCCAGGTATCAGCCAAGCTATCTCCTGCTGTTAATCCGTACGACCAGGTGCGAACATCTTCAAACTGAGATCCATCAGCTTTAACATATTTGCCGGGAGCATATACATTAAATGGTGCACCAATGCTTTTGTCGCCAAAAACTTTATTGCCCGCGGTAAATTTTATTTCAAATGCTTTTTTATCGGCACTTAATTTTCCATCTACATGCAGTTCATAAGGTAATGCGCACGATGGCTTTATCCCTTTTTCCTGCTTAGGCATATAAGGCGAATTGTCCGGGTCATGATTTATGGCTGCAATTTCTGACTTGTCAAGTAATTTATAAGAGGGCAGTTCCTTGAATTTGGTTTTATGGATACTTTCAACGAACGCATTACGAGCTAAAAACTCAGGCGTTTGTGTTTTCTCGCTATGATGCGGCCTGAATACTGACGTAAGGTTACCGCATACGGTGCGGCGCCAATCGCTTATGTTTGGCTCAATTACTTTCTTACCTGTTTTTTTGCTTAAAAACTCTTCTAAAAACTGTAATGTCGAGGTGTGATCAAACACCTCTGAATTTACAAAACCACCTTTGCTCCAGGGTGAGGCGATCACCATTGGCACCCGGAAACCTAAGCCGATAGAACTTTCACGGTCATACTTCGCCGGGAAACCATTTCTTTCGTTTTCCTGTTCCACAGTTACAAATTCAACGCGGGTATCAATTCCCTTTGAAACGGCACCAGTTCCTGCCTTGTGAGAATGCGGCGCTACAAAAGGTGGCACATGGTCAAAATAGCCGTCGTTTTCATCATAAGTAAGAATAAAGATGGTCTTTTTCCAAACCTCCGGATTTTGTGTAAGTATATCCAGCACCTCTGATACATACCATGCGCCATACCATGCTGCTGTAGGGTGATCGCTAAAATTCTCTGGGGCGCTTAACCATGATACCGTCGGCAGTTTACCGGTTTTAACATCATCCCTGAATTGGTACAACACATCCCCCTTGGGTACCTGCATTTCGCGCTCTGTACCATTATCATCATACTTTAAAGTAATCAGATCATGGTAATCAGTGTCGTTTTTGTTGGTATCGAAAGCCTTTAAATGAATGCTTTTTTCCCTGTCAGATAAACCTTCAAATTTGCCGGGTTTAAGGCCTGTTTTTGCTTTTTTTAAATCTTCCAGGGATTTTTGTCTGGATCTTAACTCTATTTTCAGATGATCAATATGCGCATCTCCGGTTGGCAAACTGTCTATCTTTTTTTGCGTTTCGGCAATCATACCAGGCAGTTTGTCGATGCGGGCATCTAAAGCCTCTAAATGTTTTTCATGGAGGTGGATATTATATTGCTCAAAAAACTCCAGCGGGTTGTCCTGGAAGTTAGATAGCCAGGCATCCTGCTCGCCCTCAAAACCCACATCAATGCTCATTTCGTTCTGGTAACATTTCCATGAAATACCATGATCCTCTAAACGCTCCGGGAAAGTAGCCCATTTCAGGGTGCCATAATCCATGTCATCGTTCCAGACATTGGCACGGGAATTTTCATGCTGTTCTTCCCTAATCGTGCCTGTCCAAAAGTATAGCCGGTTAGGATTGGTACCGGTTAACGCCGAACAAAAGCTTTGATCGCACACCGTAAAAGTATCAGCCAGGGCATAATAAAAAGGGATATCTTCGCGGGTATGGTATCCTAATGTCAGCGGCATGTGGCTGTATTGTTTTATACCATTCTTTTTTTCGATCAGCCATTGGTCAAACTTACCATCATTACGGCTATTTACCTGGTTGGCCCATGAATGCGGCAATGAGCTCATCCAGGTAGCTTTGGTGTTTTTTATGTCGAGATGGAAAGGTGCATAGGTTTCGCCTTTTTCGTTGGATTGCAACCACACTTTATTTTTATTGGGAAGATCAATAGCACGTGGATCATTAAACCCCCTTACACCTTTCAGTGTGCCAAAACAATGGTCAAAAGATCGATTTTCCTGCATCAAAATAACTATATGCTCGGCATCCAGATAAGTACTGCCTTCGGGCGCATTAATAGCCATGGCCTTTTGGATTGATGCCGGCAGCATACCGCTAACACTTGCAGCGCCAGTTAATAATGCAGCTTTCTTTAAAAAATCTCTCCTGTTATCCATCTCAGTTATATTGTTATTTCAAATATTAAAAATATCTATTTTCCTGAGGCAAAAAATTCTTCGTATAACCAAACGATAATGTCATTTCATTGCCGTCATTTATAGCTACATAAGTTCAATTTCTTTATTAGTTCAGTTTGACTGTTCATCATTTTAGGATAGATACTGTGCCGTTGTAACAATTATCAATCCTTAAAAATACCAATAGTATATAAGTACTCTGTTACCAGTGTATTAATAATTTCTTATTAAATAAGTATGAAGCGCCTTATAATTTAACAACCGACATTTATAATTCGAAAGCATTTATCAGCACTAATATTTGTAACTAATTCGCTTCGACAACATTCCTTTTTAATTTACTAATAAAGAAAAAGGGTATCTATGAAATGATACCCTTCGGCTAAAAAAATAATATCTGTAACAGGGTTTACCTATTTGGAAAGTTTAACTTTTACCGCGGTCGAGCCTTTTACACCTGGTTCAATCTCAAAGGTCACTTTGTTGTTTTCTTTGATAGGCTCGGTTAAACTGTTGACGTGTACAAAAATGCTTTCCTGGGTCTGCATATCCTTGATAAAGCCATAACCTTTAGCCTCATTGAAAAAACTTACAATGCCACTACGAACAACTTCCTGCACGATATCTTCCTGTTTGGGGATAGCGATCTGGATATCGGCGGAGTTAATCTTTAATTTCCGGGAAGGGTCTGGCGGCGTGGAAGTGATATTGCCATATTCATCAATATAGGCCATCATATCTTCCAGGCTCTTACCCTTTACCGCACTTGATTTGCGTTCTTCGGCTTTTTCTAATTTTTCTTTTGCTTTTTTTAGCCGCTTCTTTTCTTTCTCCTTTTTACTAAATGTTTCGGTTGATCTGGCCAAGCTTAAGCAATTTTAACATTAACCGCGCTTGGACCTTTTTTGCCATCTTCCACTTCGTAAGTAACGGAATCGCCTTCGCGGATCTCGTCTTGTAAGCCGGTTACATGTACAAATACTTCTTTGCCTCCCTGATCCGGGGTAATAAAGCCGAAGCCTTTTTGTTCATTAAAAAATTTAACTGTTCCTGTTGCCATGATTTGTTTTGAATAAGCGAGCAAGTTACGGTTAATTTTCGACTGGACTAAATAAATTCAGCAGATCTTCTTTAGAAACAGCTACCATCATCTGCATTTATGCACTAAAATGACACCTTTAAACACAAAAAAAGCCCATTTCAATTAAGAAATGAGCTTCATTATTTCTGTAGTGGTCACTATAAATTTCGAACCATTTTCTGTCTGATTTGGGCCCAAGACGCAGATTTATCACGGCACAGAAAGTTCTACTGAGAATTTCACTTCTTATCGGGAACAATATCAGATCCATAAATCTTGTCAGGTTGCGCGTTATTTCCCCTAAACCCGGAGATATAATAGTTATTGGTTAGCTCTATCGAGACGCCGGTTGGGTGTAGCTTCGCATACACGTTATCCCCGGTAGCCTCGCCTGTCATTTTACGTGCGAAGTAAGAAGTGTACACATGCGCTTTTCCGCCTCTGTTGTCTATACCGGGGGCGCCAGACTGTGTGAAGTTTGCCTGTTGGAAACGCACTGTACCACTATTTATGATAGCCCCTATGGTAGGGCTGCCCCAAAAAGCACTGTTGTACAGGATAAGTTGAGCATCAGGATCGACTTTGTTTGTTTTAACTTCGCCTCCCATAAGGACATATGACCTCACAGGCTCTGCTGTTTTTGTAGTGACCAACTCGGAGTTGACCGCGATTATTTTAGTGTTTTTGTCGGCGTCTTCTACAAATAAAGAATACGAGCATCCGTCTGAGCCATGACCTATAACTGTCATTTTTCCGGGATACTTACCGGTTATTGCATCTTTCAGGAAATGTATGCCGTAGAATGACCCGTAAACGAAGTTGTTGAAAATCGTCTGGTTTTTAATATCGGCAAATTTAAGCGCGCTGCAATTTGATTGCACAAAATGTGTCAAAGATACTTTCGGATATCCCTGCCCTTCTTGTGGAATTCGTGATCCGTAATGCGGATTGAGCTGCATATTCCGGATAAATCCACCTTCAGCACTTCCACCCACCCAAATGCCTGCTCTTGCTAATACGCCGGCAAAATAATCAACATAGTGTCCGCTGCTGTTGTATGAAGCGAGGTCTATTCCTTTATCGCCAACTGCAGTTACATTAACTATATATACATTTGGCCCTTGTCCCTGTATCAGGAACGGAGTTATTCTGGGATTATCGGCGCTAAAGCCGTCAGTTGCTATATTAAGCTGGGCGATTGTAACTCCTCTGATACCCGCACCTGCCCCGAGCTGTATAAGCGAAGGGCCTTTTTCTCCGGCCGCACCACCGCTATAAGTTGTAAATATACCTACACCACCATTTTGCGTATGGTGCTGTACATCCCATGTTCCTCTCAATTCAACTCCCGAAGGAATTTTGATAGGATTGTTCACTAAATATCTTCCAGCCGGCAGATACATTGTACCACCACCGCCAGCCTTAACCGCGTTAAGCGCCGTTTGTAATTTAACCGATACATCTTCTGTCGGTTGGTCGTTGTTAAAGCCGGTTGCCCTGGGCAGATCGACTTTCAAAACGTTGCTTGACACCGGTCTCGGGTGTTTTTCAATATCTGTTTTTATGTTTTTAGGAATCGGATCAAACAAATATTCCTTGCCGTTATAAATCTCAACATTGGCGGATTTGCTGTCATTTTTAATTTCCAATTTGCCGTTATAGCCGGAGTTCACCGATTTGAGCGTGTTCACGTTTGTACCCAGAAGAATATGCCCGACAGGTTTTTTAAAATCGCACTGGGTGAGGAGTACGTTACCATTGTTTATTCTAAGCGCGTAGTCGTTGTATTCGCTAAACGTACAACTTTCAAAGGATACAACTCCGTTGCTACCATCACTGACGATAGGCCCGGTGAAATCTACGCCGTTGAATTGAACGGAAGTTTTGAAATCGTCAAAGAAATACACAGCCTTACCATCTTTTTCGGCCCCAAATGTAGAATTAGATATAAGCAAACCGTATGGATTAACAGCCTGAATATATAAACCGGTTCCACAATTTTTGATATGAGTTTCGTAAAACTGCGCATTGGGGCTATCGGAGAAACCGGGTTCTCTGCCAACCCACATACCCGTCTTATAACCGGAAACATACAGAGATGACACATATTCCCAATCTGAGCGGTGCATATTGAATCCTGTGCCGTTCGCTTTTGTGTATTCGGTAACCTTCGCAAGCGATGGTGAACCCGGAAGTCCTGAATTGGCCCAGTATTTAGGGTCTATTTTAACATTCTCGATACGTCCGATATCGGTGCATACATGCACTTCGATTCCTGTACTTAGGGCGGTCATGTAGCTGTTCAAAACATAATGCAGTTCGCTGGGAGCGGAATAGAAACCGTTGTAGGCGTTTACAAGAGTTACGTGTTCAATGGTCGCACAGTCGCCGCCTGGCTGAAATAATGTCCATGGATATGGTTTTATGTCTTTGATATCCTGTTCAGGATACCAAATTGACAGGTTCGTCACACCGGTACCCGTTTTCATATCTATAAATCTGTCGGCTATACTTGTATAGGTAGTGCGAAGTGCGTTGCCAGCCTGCGAGTCGTTCCAAAAACTTTCAACAGTTCCATTATAATTGGGCGCGTTTTTGCCAACGCGCACTTCAAGAATGGTTCCGAGGACTTTCCCTTTGTTTAATTCAGGATCCGCCCAGTCGCCGCGAAGCTGCACACTCGTTGGGAGATTCAGAACATATTGGTAATTAAAGTCTTTCATTGTCTCCTCAGTACCCTTACGCACTCTAACATTCCTGGTGGCAGTTTGCGTACTGCGGAACTCATAATTGCCCGCCGGTATATACACTACACCACCGCCGTTGTTATATGCGGCATCAATAGCCGCCTGGAAAGCCGCCCTGTTGTCAAACCCAGGCTTGGCTTTCGCGCCAAATTTCGGATCGGTCACTATAAAGTCAGCTATAACCCAATCTTTTGTAGGATAAATAGTTTTTATGCTTCGCTGGTTTGCTTGCTGTTTATTCGCCCCTGGTTGAGCATTAGCAATGTTTGTAATAAAAATAGCGATAATGGCAATCATAGCCATTTTACCCAACTTTGAAACTGTTTTTGTAATTCTGAAATTTACCCTACTCATATATTTTTTAGTTTACCCGTTTTTTGAAATGGCCTATGGTCCTCATTATGCTGTTTAATTACTGTTTAAAGGTACATTGTTTTATTTTCATTTCGATAAACACAATCCGGTGCTCAAGAGCGCGCGGAATGGGGTGGTCAGTTTCCCTGGAAGCAACAGTTGCCATAAATACTTCTTTAAGATGCAAAAGTTTTATACTGCATTTGTACCGGGCTTTGCGCCAAGTTCAACAAATTATTATGCAAATGCTGACGGGTATGGTAAGTTTGCTTGGGTTTGATCTGGAAAATATGGAGCGACTGACTATCCAGTTCTGAAAATACGGTTCAGTTAACCCCCCGCACGTTGACCATTTGTTAGTTTATTTATCGCTACTAAATCAATTCCACATAATGGGATGTTTTTTAACTCCTATTTTATGGAATTCTTTATCCTCTTTTTGTAACTGTTTTTATCTTCGGATTGGTCGTTACTTTACGTTGTGAATGCGATTGATTATCAGATGATAGCAACAGTCGCGAAAACATCTACTAAAAGCAAAACAGATGAACGAAACCCTAAACCATAATGCCGATCTTTTTCCGCGGAAACAATATCAGGCAAAAACAATCAAGTTAGCATTCCTATCGATGACTATTCGAGCTATTTGGTAAAACGTAGAATCTCTTTTTCAACAAATTTACCTTATTTCGTTATTGGTCATCAGCCTAGGCAAATAAAATCAGATTAATTAAAAAAGCCTTTCGCTCCATCGAAAGGCTTTTTAACTATTTTAACTTAACTGATCTCATTAATCGTAATGAGGAACGATAAAGAACTAGGAGGATCTTAAAAATGGTCATCTTTGTCATTTTTATCACGGATCATTTTAAAGATCACACCAATCAAAAAGATGATCAGCAACCATAAACCAAT
>JAQBOP010000215.1 GCA_028287975.1 Mucilaginibacter sp.
GGCTTCGCGCCTGTTCTCATACCTGGGTATTAAAAGGCTATTTGGATTAAGCTTTTTATTTTATAGCTTATGCTCAAACAAGTTTGGCAACACTATAAAATAAAAATGCCCGGCTACGCCAGGCAATTAACAGGTTTGCGGAGAGACAGGGATTCGAACCCTGGATACACTTTTGGCGTATACACACTTTCCAGGCGTGCTCTTTCGACCACTCAGACACCTCTCCGTATAAATGGATTGCAAAGGTAAAATAATATTGCATGCCGCCCATAAAAAAAGCGAAGCACCCGTTAAATGCTTCGCTCATATAAAAAATAACCAAAAACTATATTACCACTTAATTACGTCGCGGTTGTAATGTCCGTGTATGAGTAAGAGCGTTTAAACTTTAATTGGTTTAATTGCTGTCAAATTTTTTTTGGTAATAAATGCAGATAAAGTTTTTTAGCTTATGTTTGTTGCAGTTAGTCAAACAGGCAGTTTGGCATATAAAAAGTCCGTGCAATTTTAATGTTGAGCATCAACGAGATCAAAAAACCCATTGCTGCTGATATTGACGTTTTTGAGGAGCGCTTTAAAGCCTCTATGCAAAGCTCAGTACCATTGCTTGATCGTATTACCCATTACATTGTTAAACGCAAAGGCAAGCAAATAAGGCCGATGTTTGTATTCTTTTCGGCAAGCATTTGCGGCGGAATTAACGAATCCACCCACCGTGGCGCGGCTTTGGTTGAGTTGCTGCACACCGCTACTTTAGTGCACGACGACGTGGTTGATAATTCATACCAGCGCCGCGGCTTTTTCTCTATCAATGCTTTATGGAAAAATAAAATAGCCGTTTTGGTAGGCGATTACCTGCTGTCAAAAGGGCTGCTGCTATCAATAGATAATGGCGATTTTAAATTGCTTAAGATCGTATCGGAAGCGGTAAAGCAAATGAGTGAGGGTGAATTGCTGCAAATTGAAAAAGTGCGCCGCATGGATATTGGCGAAACAGTCTACTATGAAGTTATCCGTCAAAAAACAGCATCTTTAATAGCCGCTTGTTGTGCCTGCGGGGCAGCATCCGGCGGAGCCGATGACGAAACCATAGAAAAAATGCGCCTTTTCGGCGAAAAGATCGGCATTGCTTTCCAGATCAAGGACGATATGTTTGACTTTGGCACAGATGATGTCGGTAAACCTTTGGGCATCGACATCAAGGAAAAAAAGGTTACGCTTCCGCTTATCTATTCATTAAATAACAGTAACGCCGCAGATAAAAAAAGGATGATCAATCTGGTTAAAAATCATAATGATGAACCGGAGAAAATTGCCGAGATCATTAATTTTGTAAATACAACCGGGGGGCTGCAGTATGCCGAAACCCAAATGAAAAAATACAGGGATGAGGCTTTTGAGATATTAAATACATTACCCGAAGGCGATTCGCGCCGGGGACTTGAACAATTGGTTAGATTTACCACAGAACGCGACAAATAGTGACAAACGAACTCTTATTTATTGCCGGGTTTTTAATCTTCATTTTTATAATGATGGCTATGGACCTGGGGTTGTTCGGCAAAGCTGATAAGCCGGTTAGCCTTACACAGGCCGGGTTTATGAGTGCGGTTTGGGTGGCTTTCGCGCTTGGTTTTTATGTGCTGATATTAAACTTCGGCGATCTGCTGCACCATGTAGATAGTTTTGCGGTTTTAAAGGAAATAAACGAAAGGCATTTTCATCACCTACAGTTAAATCCCAATGATTTTGCCGGCAGTCTGCAGCTATATCGTAAAAACCTGGGCCTTGAATTTATTACAGGTTATGTGGTTGAGTACGCATTATCAGTTGATAATATTTTTGTGATGGTGCTCATTTTTACCGCGTTTTCGGTTAACCCAAAATACTATCATAAGGTATTGCTTTGGGGGATAATTGGCGCGGTGGTAATGCGGTTCCTGTTTATTTTTGTTGGTGCAGCTTTAATCGAGCAGTTTCACTGGATCTTGTATTTATTTGGCGCGTTCCTGGTGTATACCGGTGTTACCATGTTTATTAACCGCAACCAGGAAGAAGAGATAGACCCTGAGAATCACAGAGTGGTAAAACTGGCTTCAAAGTATTTCTCGGTTCACCCCAAATTTGAGGGCGATAAGTTCTTTGTTAAAATTGACAAGAAAAAACTGATCACTCCCCTCTTTTTAGTATTGCTGATCATCGAGGTTACTGACCTGGTTTTCGCGGTTGATTCTATACCCGCCATATTCTCGGTAACCAAGGATCCCTATATTGTATTCTTCTCAAACATATTTGCCATTATGGGTCTGCGTTCCATGTTCTTTTTATTGGTGAATATTATTGATAAATTTCATTACCTAAAAGTGGGATTGGCGGTGCTGCTGGCCTTTATCGGCTTGAAAATGCTGGCCGCTAATTATGTGGACCAGATAGGCCTGACTACCGGCCGTTCGTTATTGGTAATATTGGGTATCTTAGTAATTAGTGTTGTCGCATCGCTTATCTTTCCAAAAAAGGAAGAAGCATAAATCATCATCATAATGGAAAACAATAACAAACCGGCAGTACCATCATTATTTGAATGGGCCGGGGGCATGCCCGTTTTCGAAAAGCTATTTGACCAGTTTTATGACAAGGTATTGGCCGATGATATTTTAGAACCGGTATTTAAGCATATGTCGCCGCAGCACCGGCTACACGTAGCGCATTTTGTTGCCGAGGTTTTGGGCGGCCCTAAATTATACAGCGAGTCGGAAGGCAGCCATTTCAAGATGATACAAAAACACCTGGCCAAGCATTTAACCCAACAGCACCGCAAACGCTGGATAGAACTGTTGCTTGAAACAGCCGATCAATTGCAATTACCGGATGATCCCGAATTCAGATCTGCATTTTTAGCTTACCTTGAATGGGGTACGCGAATAGCTGTGCTCAACTCAAATTTGGACAAGGTAGATGAAGACCCTGATATACCTATGCCAAAATGGGGCTGGGGTGTGCCCGGGGGTCCTTATATTGGATAATTGAGGCCATAGCATCACTTGTTATCCTAAAAAGAAGCAGTGAAATGACACACAGTTGTAAAGAGCGATTTTCATCGTACATCTGATGTCCCAAATCTCGCATCTAAATATTAACTTCGTGAATGCACGGTTTAGATCTTAGCCTTTTTAAAATTACGCCTCTTAACATACTGGATATACTGCTGGTAGCATTTATTATTTACCAGCTTTATAACCTGATACGCGGTACAATAGCCGTTAATATCCTGATAGGGATGGGCATTATCTATGCCCTTTACTTTGTAGTTAGGGCGCTGCAAATGCAATTACTTACAGAGATCCTGGGCTATTTCAGGGATGTCGGGGTAATTATAATTGTAGTGGTATTTCAGCAGGAGATAAGACGGTTTTTATTATTGGTAGGTAAAAACGCGTCGTTACAGCGTAATAAAGCCTGGTGGCAGTATTTTTTTGGAAAGGCACAAGCCGAAAAAGACAACTATGCCCGTATAAAGCCGATTATTGATGCCTGCAAAATATTAAAGCAGACCCGTACAGGCGCCCTTATCGTATTTGCCAAATATTATGATGAGCAGTTTTACCAAAACAGCTGCGAGGTGTTGGAAGCTAAAATATCAAAACGTTTACTGGAAAGTATCTTTCAAAAAACAAGCCCGCTGCATGACGGCGCGGTGGTTATTGCTGAAAATAAAATCAAGTCGGCCAGTTGTATTTTACCGTTGACGGACAAGGTTGACCTTCCCCCTCAATTTGGATTGCGCCACCGGGCAGGTATAGGTGTTACAGAGGCTAATGAAGCTTCGGCAATCATCATATCTGAAGAAACCGGCGAGATCTCTTACGCCAAACAAGGCAAGGTAAAAATGAATATCAGCTTTGCTGAGTTAGAGAAATTACTGAATAAAGATTTCTAAGGTCGGGTCATTAAGGCTTGGTGTCCTTCTGAACAACAATCACTTCTGGTTTCTGCATATAGTATATAGTCGGTTGGCTTTTGCCTGCTACCGGCATAGTATAAGCAGTTCTATCCGTTTTTATTATTGGCATGCCAGGGTCGGTATTATTAAGTTTGGCTATGGGCATGTTGTCGGGATTAACAGTAGTAGTGGCATTTAAAGATTGTGTGCTACTTATAAGTATATTAGAATATACACTTGACTGTGATGGTTTGTACTTAACAGTATCTATTGATAAATTAATGGTTTTTTGAAACCAATCTGCATTAGCTTTTGATTTTAAAAATGTAAGTTGGTTGGTGTTGCAAGTACAAACGTTATTTCGGGCTTTAGTTGTAACTAAGGGATATTTGAAAAAATGAATATCCGTGCTTTGCGCTTTTATTACTAAGCTACCAAATAATGCTATTAAAGTTAGACCCAATGCTTTCATAATATCCAGGTTGATATACTAAGTTAACACGCTGATCTATTGTTTCCTAATTATTTAACTTTTTTAACAGTTAAACAAAAAAGGGAGGCCAACCGGCCTCCCTTTTCTAATATCTCAAACACTAATTACTTAGCAGCATTGATCTCTTTTACCGCCTGATCAACAGCGGTTGCCGATGCAGTATCACCCATTTGGGTACGTTGTGTTTTTATACCGTCAAGCATGGTAATAAGCGGTGCGGCAACACCATACATTTTGTATTTTATGGCGGCATCTTTTATAGCAGCTATACCTTGCTGTGCATATTCCGGCTTTTTAACCGTGCCGGTCATACCTGCAAATTCTCTTACCATGGCAAACTTGTTTTGTATGCCCGCATCAGTAAATTGCTTGTAAACAAACGGCCATTCAGCATCGCCTCCGGCAGTTGCATAGGTATGCATGATCGCAATGGTAAGTGCGCCTTTATTGTCCTTTTCAAAGCCCTGAGCTAAAGTTAACGCCTGTGCAGGATCCTGTAATGAAATGGCCGTTAAAGCGGCACCCTGTACAGCATACGATTCGCTTTTCACAGCCTCTTTAAACGCAGTCATCATGCCCGGTGCTTTTAGTTTGCCCAATACGCTTATCGCGGCAGCACGTACCAAAGTATTTTCATCAGTTTGCGCTAATGATAATAATATCGGCTGTGCAGCGGTGCGGATATCATCATTGGTCATATTTAAACCGCGGATAGCCTTAATACGCAAGCCATAATATTTATCCTTTAAAGCGGCGAGCATCACTTTGCGTGCACCGGCATCGCCTTGTTCAGGCGTAGCTTTGTCTATCGCTTCAAAACGGTCAAGGTATAATGGCGCATTAAAGTATTGGAAAACGTACTCATCTAAAGTTTTGCTGTCTTTCTTCTCGGCCAGTAAAACTTTGTCGCCATCAACATTCACCAGGTCCGGTTTTACAGCTGATGCAAATGTCAACGTATCTGCCTTATCATTCATCCAGACGCTGTGGCGAACTTTTTTACCGCCGGCGTAAACATCAATTGCCATCGGCAGCCTGAAACCATCGCCATCCTGGGTTTGTTGCAGGTAAACTGTTTCTTTTTTGGCAGCATCGTCCCAATTGTAGCTGATCTTTAATATTGGATTGCCATGACCGTAGTACCAT
>JAQBOP010000353.1 GCA_028287975.1 Mucilaginibacter sp.
AGGAGAGGTTGACCAGGCTGTTGTAAACCTGGATCAGTTCTCTGCAGTAGCAGTTGCGCCAACTATCTATGTTTTAGTTGGACAGCCTTATACGGCAGATGTGTTTTTAACCGCGTCTGATTCAAAATCATCACCAACTATTACCGTTGATGGCAGCAGAGTACCTACAGAAGCAGGCCGTGGTAAGTATACCGGCAGCACCGGTAGTGAAGGTGTACATACCTGGATTGGTACTATATCTGTTAAACAGAATGATGGTAGTATGAAAACGTATACCACCACGCCGCAAACATATACCGTGGCAAGGCCATCAGCAGTTGTATCGCCTGATAAGATGAATGTATTTTATATTGGTGTACCTAACCCGGTTTCTGTATCGGCACCCGGTATATCAAAAAATGATCTCAAAGTAAGCATCAACAGCGGCTCTATTAGGCCGTCGGGTAATGGTTATGTGGTAAATGTTAGCTCACCGGGTACGGCTACGGTAACGGTATCAGGCGAGGTATCAAAAGGAAAAGTTATGGCTTTAGGCTCAACTTTGTTCCGCGTAAAACGGATCCCTGATCCTAAGGCTCAGTTTGCCGGCAAATCAGGCGGTACAACCAGTGCTGCAAACATTAAAGCGCAGGATGCTGTTTTTGCCAAGTTGGAGAACTTTGAGTTTGACGCTAAATTTAACGTTACCCGTTTTACCTTACTGGTAATAAAACCACGCCAGGATCCTTTGGTTTTTTCGGGAAGCGGCAACCAGTTAAGTGGCGCCATGCACACGGCAATGAGTTCAGTAACACCGGGATCGACAGTAGTGTTTAAAGATATTGTAGCGGTAGGCCCTGATGGTACGCAACGTGGCTTAGATAATATTGTGTTATTTGCAAATTAGAAGCATATGAAAAAGAGATTTTTAATTGTTGTACTTTGTTTAGCTTGTGTGGCGTCGTTCGCGCAAACTAAAAAAAGAAAAACTACAGCTAAAAAAACTACCAGAAGAACGACACGCGCAACCCCGCCGCCTAATAAACAGACGTCGATGGTTGATACTACTAAAAAAATAACCTACGCGCCTATAACTGCCGATACCGCAAAGCCTTTTGACAGGCCATTGGATGGTTATTATAAAAAAGCAAATATTCAAAACGCAAGGGTAACGCCTTACCCTGCTGTACGCGAATCTGATATCGTGTATTCAAAACGTGTTTGGGAAGAAATAGATCTGCGCGAAAAAGTTAATCAATACCTTGCTTCGCCAAAAGGGAGGTTAATTGACGTATTGATGGACGCCGTAGCTGCAGGCGAATTAACTGCCTACGACCCGATCCCGACTAAGGATGATCCGAACGGTGACGGTTTTGCTACACCTTTAACTCCGGGAAAAGCTAAAGCGAAAATGGCCGACAGTTCATTGGTAGAAAATTTTGATAAAAAGACCGGAGAAAAAACGGGTTCAAAAATGGTGGCTGGCGAGTTTCAGCCTGATAGTATCGTCAAATTTCGTATTAAAGAAGATTGGCTTTTTGACAAACAACGTTCTGTTTGGGAACCACGGATTATTGGTATAGCACCAATGATCAAACAAAAAGTAGAGGGTTCAACATTGGCACTTGATTACCAGCCGGCATTCTGGATCTATTTCCCTGCTGCCCGCCAGGTATTGGTTACCAAAGAAGCATTTAACCGTAATAACGACGCTACTGACCTTAGCTTTGACGATGTATTCCTGAAGCGTTTGTTTCATGGCTATGTTGTAAAGGTATCTAACGATAAAGATGAACGTATAAAAGACTACGCTGTAGGTATAGACCGCCTGTATGAATCAGAACGGATCAAGAAATCCCTCATGGACTGGGAACTTAATTTGTGGCAGTATTAGGGGTAAAATAAGGTATTAGTTACCTCAGCAATAAATAATGAGAAAGCCCCGATTTATCGGGGACTTCTCATTTATAATCCATTGTCATTCTGAGCATAGCGAAGAATCTTCTACACGCGATAAGTAAACCGCTTGACTGTCAGTTATACAGGATCCTTCACTATGCTCAGGGTGGCAATCCTATTTTTTAATCCGATTTTGGTGGCCAGTCCATTAAATCAGCATTCAAAAAACGCCAATCTGGATTTTCTGATTCAATAAGTTTTATTTTCTTATTCCGAAGCCAGCCTTTTATTTCTTTTTCTCTTTCGATGGCATGATTAACATATTGATACCTCTCAAACCATACCAGATAATAACACTTATACTTGGTAGTAAAGTTATCTTTGGTATCTGTTCCAAAGTAGTGCTCGTATAGTCGTCTTTCTAAATCATTGGTAACACCTGTATATAATACTTTCTTTGTGGATGTAGTTAGTATATAGGTGTAGAAGTTATATTGACGCATAAATAAAAATAATTTAGTTTGTCATTCTAAGCATAGCGAAGAATCTTATACACGCGATAAGTACGGCGCCTACCTGTCAACTATACAAGATCCTTCGCTATGCTCAGGATGACAAAGGGGGGTAATTTAATTTTGACTTATATCGCCGCCGGCAAAGTATTCTACAATAGCTCTGGCCTGCTTGGTATTTACTACTTCCTGTAATACTTCCTCATTTGCTTCGCGGATCTTTTTTACAGATTTAAAGTATTTCAGTAACTTTTCGGCAGTAGTTTTGCCGATGCCTTCAATCAGTTCCAGTTCGGTAGCTAAAGTGCCCTTATCCCGTTTCTTGCGATGGAAGGTAATCCCAAAGCGGTGCGCTTCGTCGCGTAAGTACTGGATCACTTTTAGGGTCTCAGATTTTTTATCGAGGTACATAGGGTATTGGTCGCCGGGATAATAGAGTTCTTCCAACCGTTTAGCTATGCCGATTATGGTAACCTGTTTTTCGATCCCCAACAGCTTTAAACTTTTCATGGCTGATGATAACTGGCCCTTACCGCCATCAATTACGATGAGTTGGGGTAATCCTGTATCTTCATCCAAAACCCTGCGGTAGCGTCTAAAAACAGCCTCTTCCATAGTGGCAAAATCATCAGGGCCGACCACGGTTTTTACGTTAAAGTGCCGGTAGTCCTTTTTTGAAGGTTTACCATCTTTAAACACTACGATTGCCGATACGGGGTACTTGCCCTGGAAGTTTGAGTTATCAAAACACTCAATATGACGCGGCAGTTGGTTCATGCGCAGGTCCTTCATCATTTGCGTGAGCAGGCGCTCAGTGCGGATCTCAGGGTTCAATTTTTCGTATTGGTCTATCCGTTCCTTTTTAAAGAACTGTACATTTTTTTGCGACAGGTCAAGCAGTTTTCTTTTCTCGCCCAATTTAGGTACGGTAAACTTTAAAGCAGCATCATCCAGGTTGATCTTAAACGGCACAATGATCTCCTTCGAGTCGCTGTTATAACGACTCCTGAATTCGATAATAGCCAGCTCCAGCAATTCTTCATCGCTTTCATCCAGCCGTTTCTTTAACTCAATAGTTTGGGTTTGAATGATGGTGCCGTTCATCACCTTTAAAAAGTTAACAAAGGCTATTTTTTCTTCAGATGCGATGCTAAACACATCTACATCAGTAATAGAAGAATTTACGACCGTAGACTTGCTCTGGTAGTTTTCGAGCAGGTCGAACTTACGTTTTAAACGGTGTGCCAGCTCATAGTTCATGCTGCCGATGGCGTTATCCATTTCAGCTTTCATTTTACGTAGTACCGTGCCGATCTTTCCGTTCAGGATATCTTTTATTTCTTCTATGCTGTTGTCGTAATCATTTTCGGTTTGATAGTTCTGGCAGGGGCCCTTGCAATTACCCAATTGGTACTCTAAACAAACTTTAAACTTACCTGCCTCTATATTGGCACGGCTAAGCGCCAGGTTGCAGGTACGCAGCGAATAGGTTTCTTTTATCAACCCTAAAATGGCATGCATCATACTTACAGATGCATAAGGGCCAAGGTATTTTGAACCGTCCTTAACTATACGCCTTGTCCAGAAGATCCGGGGAAAACTCTCATTTTTAATAATGATCCAGGGATAGGTTTTATCATCCTTGAGCATTACGTTGTAGCGCGGCTGGTGTTTTTTGATCAGGCTGTTTTCAAGCAGCCAGGCATCAACCTCGGTGTCAACAATGGTAAATGTAATGTTGCGGATCTTAGATACCAGCACCCGCGTTTTGGCATTTACATTAGTGTCTTTGTTAAAGTAAGAGGTTACACGGTTACGCAGGTCTTTAGCCTTACCTATGTATATAAGTTCTTTTTCCTCATTCCAGTATTGGTAAACCCCGGGTTTATGAGGGATATTTTTTAATGCAGATCTATAGTCGAACTTATCCATTATGTAATTACCACGTCATTGCGAGGAACGAAGCAATCTCTGCACATGCTAATCCGCCGTGCAGGGTGTCGTTCAGGTCGCTTTTAAAATATCCGTTTGATTGAATATCCTACATAGAGATTGCTTCGTTCCTCGCAATGACGCGTGGGTAACGGTACAATCTCTTAAAAACTCAATTTCTTATCCACATCATTGGTGCCTTTTTGCTCCTGGCTGTAAACATCGCAGTTAAGCACTGTAGTGAGGCCTTTTTTAGGTAATTCAAAATCCTGATTCGGTTTAATACCTAATGACTCATCGGCATAAACCTTTTTAAGATAATAGCCAAAGATAGGCAATGCCGAGTTTGACCCCTCGCCCATTCGTGTAGTACGGAAATGGAAATCGCGGTTCTCGCAGCCTGTCCAAATTCCGGTAACTAATTTAGGGGTTATGCCAATGAACCAACCGTCAGAGTTGTCCTGGGTAGTACCGGTTTTCCCACCTATTGGGTTGGTAAAACGGCCATATCCCTCATGCCATCTCAACCTGTTACCTGTAGCGCCTGTCATATCTACAACACTCCGTAACATATCCACCATTACGTAAGCGTTCTGCTCGTTCATTACCTGTTTAACTTTTGGCGTATGGGTATATAGCAGGTTTCCGTTTTTATCCTCAATTCGTGATAAATAAGTAGGCTCTGTCCATACACCGTGATTAACAAACGTAGCATATGCCGCCGTCATGTCCATTACCGTGGCATCGAAAACGCCAAGGCAAATGCTTGGATATGCCGGCACATCATTATGGATACCCAATCTCTTGATCAGTTCGGCTACGCTTGTGGGTCCCACCTCATTCATAATATAGGCCGTTACCCAGTTTTGTGAATGGGCCAACGCAGCACGTAAGGTTACCATACCCGGCAAGGTTTCTAACGGCGATGATCCCGGTGTCCATGGCCCGCTGCCATAACCTGTAATGGTTACCGGCACGTTGTTTACCTGGAAACATGGCGAGTACCCGTTATCGATAGCTACAGCATAGGTAAATGGCTTAGCTGTCGACCCAACTTGCCGTGCACCTTGCTTTACCTGGTCGTATTTAAAATGCTCAAAATTAATACCGCCCACCCAGGCTTTTACATAACCGGTGGTTGGGTCCATACTCATTACCGCGTTACGCAACAGCATTTTACAGTATAGGATCGAGTCTACAGGTTTCATCACCGTATCAATATCTCCGCGCCAGGTAAACAGGTTCAAAGTATCCTTTGTATAAAAATTATGGATGATCTCTTCTTCAGACAAACCATCCAATTTTAATTCGCGGTAACGGTCAGACTGATGGATACCCTGGTCTATCAGTAGTTTAAAATTCTTTATTTTTTCTGACAGCTTAACACCATGCCATTGCGTGTTAAACTGGTTTTGCAGATCACGCATGTATTTTTGTTGTGCCTCTTCGGCATATTGCTGCATGGTGGCGTTAATGGTGGTATATATTTTCAGGCCATCGCGGTCAATGTCGTAAGGTGTGCCATCGGCTTTGTTAATTGTTGCCAGGATCTTTTTAATATCATCCTTTAAAACCGACCTGAAATAAGGCGCCAAACCTTCGTTATGGTCGGTTTGGTGATAATCTATACCCAGCGGTTTTGCTTTGTACTCGGCAGCTTGTCCGTCGCTTATAAAACCTTCGCTCGCCATGCGGTTCAACACAAAATCACGGTTGTTCTTCGCCCTGTCCGGATGCCTGATCGGCGAGTTTTTAGTAGGGGCAGTCAGCATTTGAATTAGTGTAGCTGCCTGGTCAGCCTTTAAATTTGCAGGCGTAGTATTAAAGTAGGTTTGCGCTGCTGATGCTATACCAAACGTATTCGAGCCAAAATCAACCGTATTCAGATACATGGTGATGATCTCTTGCTTGGTATAATGTTTTTCAATACGGACAGCTATGATCAGCTCCTGTAGTTTTTGGATAACCCTTTTTAAAGGATTACGCGCCCGCGTATGGTCAGAGAAAAGATTCAAAGCCAATTGTTGGGTTATAGTACTGGCACCTTGCTTTCTACCGACAAGGTTGTAAGGTATAATAGAGAATGTACGCCAAAAGTCAATACCTGAGTGTGTGTAAAAGTGGTTATCCTCTTTGGCCACCAACGCGTTTATAACATCAGGCGATATCGATCTATAAGGTACGCTTGACCGGTTTTTAAAATAGTATTTACCGATGATCTGTTTATCAGACGATATTATTTCTGATGCCTGGTCGCTTTTAGGGTTTTCAAGGTCGCGCAGGGATGGCAGGGTGCCAAACACGCCAAGCGTTGTAAGGCCTATCAATATCACTACAAATGCAAAACAGGCTATAAAAAACTTCCAGATGTACCAGTTGTATCTTTTTATGTCCTGCGGCGATAATTTAACTATCATTATTTTAATAGGGTTTGTTGATAATATTCAATATAGTCATCCAATATTTTCTTAGCCGCTAATTTATCCAGATTTTCTTGTGTTATGATAAAAAAACTGTATTTATCAGCAGGTACTTTCATTATTTGCGGCATCAGCGGGATAATTGCCCGTGCATAATCTTTCGCGGTTGCCAAACTATAAAAGCGGCCCACATAGATCAATTGGTTATCAGGGCCGGCATTTTTTAGCTGGTGTCTGATGGTATTTGCCCTGAAATTTGCACGGTTAAATTGTCCTATCCCAAAACGCGATGAAGACAGATCTGTTGTGCCGGTGCTTACATTTACTACAAAATAATACTTTGTACTATCCCGGTCAGAGAACAAGGTAGAAATAACCTTAGCTGTAGGTTTAGCAACAACAGGGGCCTGTGCCGCTGATTTTTCTACAGGTTTATCATTCACCACTACAAACTGGCGGTTGCGGTTAAATACCGCATCTTTCTGATACTGGACAGGCGGGGTAAAATATGCAGCCGTGGTATCGGTGTTCATTATGGCAAATTCCTGTGTGGCCAGTTGCGCGGTATTGGCATCTACATAAGCGAGGTGCTGTTTAACCAACGGAGTTATTAATTTGTCGCCGGGATAATGAGTGACCATCTGCTGCAACTCAGCACGAAAAGGCTCAATTTTTTCTGAATGCCCGGCAGAGATTACACGCAGATAAGCTAATTGCGCCATCCTGCTGTTATCCGGGAACCGCCTTAACAAACTATCGGCACTGCTGATAACCTGGTCATATTTTTTTTGACTATACAAGTCATACACTTTATTATAAACCTCGTTGAACTGTGCGTCTTTATCATTCAGTTTCTTGCTGTATTCCGGATCGATAATTACTTTGGCGAAAACGGTTTCAGGATACTCTTTTAACAACCTGTTTTTATAATCGGCAGATTTGTTGGCATCGATATCAATGTACAGTCGGTACAAGCTATAATATATCGGCGCCTTATTATTATCATTAGGGAACTTGCTTAACAGCAGCTCATAATTGGTTATAGCTTCTTTTTTATCCTCTAAAATATCACGGTAAAAATTGGCTATATCCAAATAGGCATTATAGATTCGTGTGTTCGACTGAAATAACAGCACTGGTGTAAGCGGCAAATCATGCAAAAGCGATTGCCGGTACCCCGCGGCGCTAACATCTGCCGCACTTTTTTTTATATCAGCCTGTAATGCATCAGGGTCATTACCGGTTGATGCTACTCCCACCGGAGCAGGAGCATTGGCATTGCTTGCGGCTCCCTTATTGGCCCTGCGCCAGTTGTCTTCCAGTTTACGGTTGCCCCAACGGCGTTTAAAGTCGGTATATCCCTGGCTTACCGCGGTTGGGTTATAAAAGTAAAAACTGCTGCCGGTAGCTGCTTTACCAGTCGGGGTACTTTGTTTATTGGTAAACGCGGCGTTTGCTGCTGCCACGGTGTTGTTGGCTGTTATGGCTTGTTGCTGCAAAGTATGGGCGGTAACCATCGCGTCAATAGCCTTTAAGCGGGCAGGCTCGTCCATGCCGGCTAACCGTTGCAGGGTATCCTCGCGGGCTATGATCTGTAATTTATCAACCAATACCTGCAGGTTGTTGCTTTTTTTCTGTATGGTTTGATAGCCGGGATAATTTACCGACAGGTTAACTAAGGTACTGTCGTAATACTTTTTCGCGTTAATGTAATCTGCTTTTGTATTAAAGTCTATGTCGGCAATCCGCAAATAGGAGAGTCCCTTTTGATTCTGATTTTTTAAACTGCTGCGCGCCGATAGCTTATAATATTTTAACGCGTTATCAATATCCTTATTGGCGGCATAGATCTCGGCGACCTGGTAATAGATCTGGTCGTTAAAATCGACGTTGTTCTCGTCTTTTAACAGGCTCAATAATAAATTAATACGGTTAACCTTAACACCATTGCGCATATCATTAATGCGGATCCGGTTTAAATTGGCATTAAAAGCCATCTCGAACGATGCGTTACTTTTTACAATGCGGGTATAGCTTACCAACGCGTCGTTGGTTTCATGATTAAGTTCCTGTAGCTGCCCCAGTATAAAGGTCCAGCGCAGTTTTTCGTTAATATCTTTGCTGTAGGCTGTCGCTTTTTTGGCGGACACTTCGGCATCAACATAATTTTTGGTGTTGATATCATACTGCAACGCCGCAGCATAAACAGTTGCCGGCAAATGTTTTTTAGGATCGGCATTTAAAAAAGCCGAATCGAGTGTAAGCTTAGCCTCCGCTTTATTATCAAGATAAAGTAAAGCCCGTGTTTTCCAGGCGGCTGCCTCCGGCACAAGGTTTTTATCCTGCGGAAAAGATCGCATCACATAACTAAAAAACTCGACCGCGTTAAAAAACTTACCACCCAAAAAATTGGCTTTGCCTAACACCAAATAAGCGCTGCCGATATATTTGCTTTGTTCTTTTTCATTGATAATAGTATTGGCCTTAAATATGGCGGCATCAAGATCTTTGTCGGGGGCATCAGTGTGGGCAATGGTATCCTGATAAACACTTAATATATTGGTGTATTGGTCAATATAAGTACCGGCATAGGTTTCCTGTTTTTGGCGCAATAGCTCGTTGGCGTTATATAATATGTTATAGTGCGCTGTTAAATTTTGCATGGCGCGGTTAAAACCGGTCCTTTTTTCAAAAGAGCAACCGGCAGCAAACAAAACTGCTACCAATCCAAAAAAGACAACCTGCTTATTTACAAGGGATATATAGATGCGCTTCAAATTTAAACACGGGTTATAAAAGCATTGCTAATTTAGTAAACATTATGCAATAGGATTTAATAAATTTGCG
>JAQBOP010000392.1 GCA_028287975.1 Mucilaginibacter sp.
AGCAAATAAATGCCAAAAATTATTATATTAACCGTATAGCAAAAATTTACCCTGTCTACATATTGGCGCTCATCCTGATGCTTTTTTCTTTGCAGGACATTAATTATTTACAGCTTGCCGCCGAAGCGTTTTTAGTGCATACCGTTATACCGCCATACGTTCTTTCTTATAACTTACCCGACTGGTCGTTATCTGTGGAGCTGTTCTTTTATTTACTTTTTCCTTTATTGTATAACTGGGTTTATTTAGGCAGCAGTTTAAAGAAAACAGCGTTGTTGGTAATAGGCTTTTGGTTAGTATCGCAGGTAGCATGTTTTATCATATTTTATAATATTAATGCGATACCGGCCTACTATAATAAAATTTTATATTACGGGCCATTAACGCATTTGAACGAGTTTTTAATGGGTAACCTATTTGGATTTATATTTTTACAATGGCATAAAAAGGGCTATTGCAAAAACGACCTGGCCTTAGGGATTTGCTTATTGATTTTATTAGCAGGTTGCCTGTTACTACCTCTGTTAAAATCGACAGGGTTTCAGCCTACTGCAAATTTTCATAATGGGTTATTGGCAATTCTGTTTGGGCCATTTATTTTGTTTTTGGCCTTAAATAAGGGCTTCATCAGCAGGGTTTTGTCTATGCGGCTGTTTGTGTATTTGGGCGAGATAAGTTACTGTATTTACATATTGCAGTACCCTGTTTTCGCTCTTTTAAATCGTGTAGTTAAGTTTCAAAATCAAGCCGTTAATTTGTACCTGATAATTGCTGTACTTTTGGTGTGTTCCATGATCATGTATAAACTTGTTGAGCTGCCGGGAAAACAAATGTTGAAAAAAGTGTTAAAGTCTTAATATCAGCGCATTATTGAAATCAAAAAAATCTATTTATGCTTAAAGACGAAGTTGCCAAAGCCTTTAAAATTGTACAGGATGGCGGTATTATCCTCTATCCTACCGATACCATTTGGGGGATAGGCTGCGATGCCGCGAATACCGAAGCTGTGCAAAAGATCTACCGCCTTAAACAGCGTAGCGAAACCAAAAGCATGATCATTTTGCTGGATACCGACAACAAGCTGGCCAGCTATGTACAGGAAGTGCCCGAACTCGCTTATAACCTGATAGAATATGCCGAGAACCCGTTAACGCTGGTTATGCCCGGCGCCAGGAACATCTCGCCGGCTTTGATAGCCGCCGATGGCAGCATTGGGATCCGTGTATCCGGCCATCCTTTTTGCCAGGGGCTGATCCAACGTTTGCGCAGGCCGCTGGTATCTACATCGGCTAATATCAGCGGTAAGCCGTCGCCGCAATACTTTTCGCAGATAGACCAGGAAATTATCGATGGTGTTGATTATGTAGTAGATATAGACCAGCACAGCATGGAGATCAAAACCCCGTCGACCATTATGAGGCTGGAGCCTGACGGTAAGTTTGAATTTTTGAGGCGATAATCTGATTTCCCTTTTTTCAATTTTGTACCACCGCCGGACGCTCCATTCGGGACAACTCCGTCCCTGGTTGAACAGTGTAAAACATGACAACTTGCGTCACTTTCCGTCAATAGAATGCATTAAAAAACAACATATAACATTAATAATCATTACAGGTTATTTTGCATCGCAGGATCTTCTGCGAAAGACCCAGCGAGACGGGCAGCGGTAAAAACATCGACGCTTTGAAAATATTAAACACGATGCTAAAACTAATATTTTTTATCTACCTTGTACTTGTGCAATAAATTGATTTGCAAACCTTTACCAAGCCAATGCAAACCGTCCTGACCATTGTTACTGCAATTGAGCCTTCTCGTAAAAACGAGTTGGAAAAAATATTGTCAGCTATACAGCAAGATCTGTACGGGAACAGCTATATACCGTTTGGCCAATTCAGCTTGCTCCATTTTGCAAGCTTCGTAATTATTCAAGACATAAGCGGTAACCCGTTGCTGGTGTTTGAAAACAATTTCGACGGCGACCTGTCCACTTATCTTGATGAACTATTAGCGGTTGCAGGCAATGGCATCGATCAGATCTACAGTTGCTGCAGCGGGTATGATCCAACAAAAAACAAAGCATTTTTAACAGCCCATGTCGTCCTGCCCAACGCTTACCATATTGGCAACACCGGCCGCAAGGCAAGGGACATCGCCGGTAACCGCCAACTGCGGCTGGCGCTACAGGACTATCTCGATGGTTTAAAACTGCCATCGCTTTCTGCTACCACGCTCAGGAAAGATATGCAGTCGTACACCCGCACGCTTGATCCGGATTTATCCGTTCCGTTGCCACCGCATCAAACCCGGATAGAAAAAGTAATGCCCTGGGTTAACCTCGTGCTCTTCGGTATTGTATTTTTGGCACTATTACCGATTGATCTGATCGCGGTAATTATTCTTCGATACAAAGAAAAGCGTGACGCCTCTGATACCGCACCCGAAGACCCTAACCAGGTTGGCAGGTTAATGGAAACCGAGAACCAGATCGCGCAGAACCATTTAGCCAGTATCACGGCGATAAAACCCGGCTGGTTCAGGCTCAGGTTATTGCGGTTTACGCTCTTTGCAGTCAACCTGCTTGCCCGCATTTCCAACAAAGGCAAACTCAGTGGTATACCGAGTATTCATTTCGCACATTGGTCGATCATTAATAACAACCAGTTGCTCTTCCTGAGTAACTTTGATGGCAGCTGGTCAAGCTACCTGGATGATTTCATTGACAAGGCCAGCCATGGATTGACAGCCGTTTGGAGCAATACCGTAGGTTTCCCAAAAACACGTTTTTTGATACTGGATGGCGCTACCGACGAATTTCGTTTTAAGGCTTATGCCAGGGGTATGCAGGTCCCTTCGCTGGTTTGGTTCAGCGCATATCCCGATCTGACCGTTCAGAATATCGATAAAGACAGTAAAATAAGGGAAAATGTGCTAACCGATCTTTCTGAAGCAGAAACCAAAACCTGGCTCAAACTTTTTTAATATGGCAACATTAGATTTCGCGGACATACAAGGTTTTATACTCACCTCTTATGCAAGCAACATGCCTTGTGCAAATTACCTGCTGTTAAAGATCAACGATGCAACTGCCTGCCGCCAATGGCTGAAAGAGGTTTCGGCCAATATTACTACCGGTATTGACAGGAAGAACGACTTTGCACTTAACATCGCCTTTACAGTTACCGGGTTGGCCGCCCTGGGGTTTGAAGGCCCCGATCTGCAAACCTTTTCTGTTCCGTTCCAGGACGGCATGGGCACGAAAATACGTCAGCAGCTATTAGGCGACAACGGCGATAGCGCGCCCGACAACTGGGCCTGGGGCAACGACAAAAAACCCGTGGACATTTTATTGTTATTGTTTGCCAAAGACGAAACGGAACTGGCCCGACAGCGTAAACAACTGGATGAAAGGATCGGCGCAAACAGCGGAGTTGGCCTGGTGATTGCGTTAGCAGCCGGCCGGCAGCCCGACTCGAAAGAACATTTTGGTTTCCTTGACGGGATAGGCCAGCCGGTTATTGAAGGCACCGGGCGTGAAGCGAAACAGGTTGACCGGACCGGCCATGCCACCGTGATCAAAGCCGGCGAATTTATCCTGGGCCACGATAATGAAATGTTGATGCCCGATATCCTGCCAACAGGCCCCGGCCTGCCGGGTTTTGGGCTCAACGGCACTTACCTCGTTTTCCGCCAGCTTGAACAGCACGTTCACAAATTCTGGCAATATGTGCGTGACACTGATGCCGCAAACCCTGACAGGCTTGCCGCCAAGATAGTGGGCCGCTGGAAAAGCGGTGCGCCACTTACCGAATATCGCGACAAAGACCCGGAGGTGGCACCTGCCGTAAACCAGGAAAACAATTTTAGTTTCGCTGCTAAAGACCAGGATGGTTTTGGGTGCCCCGTCGGTGCACATATCCGGCGGACCAACCCAAGAGATTCTTTATTTGATGATCCTGAAGTTTCGTTACGTACGCTTAAACGGCATCGCATTATCCGTCGCGGCAGATCTTATGGCGACCGCTCGGCCGACGTGTATACGAACGATGGCAAAGAACGGGGACTGCATTTTATCTGCTTAAACAGCAATATCGAAAGGCAATTCGAATTCATTCAGCAAAGCTGGGCAAATAATCCTTCGTTCAGCGCGCTTAATAACGAAACCGACCCCCTCATTGGCCCGCGTAACAATGGAAACGTGTTTAGCATACCGGGTTGCCCTGTACGCTCACGCGTTCACAATCTGCCCGATTTTGTAACCACAAAAGGCGGCGCTTATTTCTTTATGCCGGGCATTAAGGCGCTGCAAGCTATTTCAGGGCAAAAATGATTTTGGCCCACACATTAATTCGAGGCTATAGATAAAACCGATTGGACATAAAAAACATCCGGCAATAAAAAAGGAAATTAATTTTATTTATAAGAATTTTGCGGAGACGGGAAGTGTAATTTGGTAATTCTGATTTTAGGTTATTAATTTATATAAGCATGTTATAATCCATGAAAAAAAGGATATTACTATTCTATTTTGCACTATTGACAGTACAACTATCATTTGCACAAACCTGGCCGGACACGTCTAAACTAATCGACCGTGCATTTGATCGGTATTATCCTCAAAAACCCGGATGCCAGTTCGCCATATTGCGGAATGGCAAAATTATTTATTCGAGAGCATGGGGTATGGCAGACCTGGAACGTAATGTTCCGCTTACTACGCAATCTGTTATTGAAGTAGGCTCAGTTTCCAAGCAATTTACCGCAGCTGCGATATTATTACTGCAACAACAAGGTAAATTAACCCTTAAGGACAATATCCGAAAATACATACCGGAAATGCCGGATTACGGCACACCGATTACTTTAGGGCAAATGATGCACCATACCAGCGGCATCAGGGACTGGGGTGCAATCGTTGAACTAACCGGCTGGCCCAGAACCAAAAAGTTTTATTCCAATCAGGATGCGCTCGAATTTATCATGCATCAAAAGCATCTGAATAATAAACCAGGCAGCGAATTTTTATATAGTAATTCAAATTACAATCTTTTTGCAATTGTAATTGAACGAGTGAGTGGGTTGTCCCTGGCAGATTTTACCAAAAAATATATTTTCGAGCCTGCAGGCATGACACATACGCAATGGCGCGATAACCCGAACCGAATTGTACGCAATCGCGCTGTGGCTTATAGTTTATTAAACTTAGTGTCAGTGCCTGACAGTACGTACGAAATAGATATGCCTAATGAGTACGCCTACGGTAATGGTGGATTACTCACTACCGCTGAAGATCTGCTTAAGTGGAATACCTTTTATTTGTCCGGGAAATACGGCATGCCCTCACTGTTAAAAGAACAACTTAAAACTGAACCATTAAATAACGGGGCACCTAACCATTATGCAGCGGGGTTAAACGTTGAACAGGTAATGGGTTGGAAAAACATAAGTCACTCGGGTGCCACTGCAAGCTATGCGGCTTATTTAGAATCATTTCCTGAATTGAATCTGTCTTTTGCTATTATCAATAACACTTCTGAATTTTTTATTGTCGAACCCGTGGATAAGGTTAGGAAAATACTTATACCAGATAAGTCCAAAAAAAATATTTCACCAATCAAAGGCATTAAGTTGTCTGATGCAACGCTTGAAAATTACACCGGAACTTATATTAATACCTTAGACGGAAATGCAGTAAAGGTTATCCGAAAAGACGGGCATTTGAATACAGAAGATGGAACAATTTTAACTCCGGTATCGGCCTCTGTTTTCAAAGCCCCAGGCAAAACATGCATATTTGATATGAAAGGAGTTTCATCTGTATCCTATCCTGGCGACACAGTAAGGTTTTTCAAAGCCAAACCTTACCAGCCTTCTTCGAGTGACCTGCAATCTTATTCCGGAAAGTATTTTTCAGATGAAACCTCGTCATCGATGAACATAATGATTAAAGACAACAAACTCATTATGAAAATTGTTGCAGATAAGGACTATGAACTAGTTCCAGTTTATCAAGATGCATTCGATATCAATAAGTTGGGAGGTAACTTAAAGTTCATAAAAGATGTTCAGGGAAAGATAATTGGAATAAAAATTAACGTTGACAGGGCGCGGGGAATAGATTATCAAAGAGCAGGCAATTAAGTGCCTAACATGTGGCGCGGGTTCCGTATTATTATAAATCTTTTTATATTGGGCGGTGTAAAGCCACAATTTAATAAAAACCCGGCCCGCAAGTATTTAAACTTGTTGATATTATATGCCCGGACGCGGGAGACTGATACTGTGTTATCAACCAATCAAATAACCTAATTATAACTAACATGAACAAGACAACAATCAACATTATTTACTGGATCACAACCGGGCTGATATTGGCTATGATGCTTTTTTCGGCAGTCTCAAGCTTTATGAACAATCCCGACGGCGCAAAAATGATGGCAGCAATAGGGTACAGGCCTTATGTATTACACCTTTTAGCGGTAGCAAAAGTATTGGGCGTAATAGCTATCCTTACACCAGGTTTTCCGCGGCTTAAAGAATGGGCTTATGCGGGTTTTACGTTTGATCTTATCGGCGCAACCTATTCTTTTTATGCTTCGGGCTTTGCTGTTAAAGACTGGGCATTTATGGTGATATTAATTGCCGTATTGGCGTGTTCGTATATTTTTTATCATAAGCGATTAAAGTTAAAAGGTACTGCAGCCGGGAGCGCGGTATAAAACTACATGATTCAAAACACTGTTCCGGCAAAATTACGATCGTAATTACGCATCGCAGGGTCCTCTATCGAGAGACCCTGCGGGGACGGGAAACTGAGCCATAGGCTCTACCCCTTTGTAGAAAAAAATAACCAATAACATTTTGCCTCATCGAGCAATGTCATTAAGTTAAGAGATATCTCATATGCGCCGGAGGTGCAAAACGTCGGTAGGAAAAATAAATATAGAATTATAGCGTGCCGTCAGGTACGCAACTTCGCAAGTTTCGTACCTGACGGCACGAATTTTCGTTTGCTTTTTTCTGCTACCGACCTTTAACACCTACGGTGTTGCTTAACTTAATGACATTGCTCATCGAGGCTATACAACCGATAGACTGGTAATGCAATACTTGCAACACCACAAGTTCGTGGTAAGGGCAGCCACCAACGGGGCTGAGGGCGTTTTTTTTCCTTTGACTACAAAGAGGTAGAGCCTACGGCTCATAGGAAAAATCAATTTTTCCGGCCTCCGCAGGATCTCTGTCAGGGATCATCTTACAGGGATGAAATAACTGTCTCATTGGAACGGCCTTGTACATCGCATTATCTTCTTGACTTTCAATTAACACTTTTTTTTCCATTCGTGCTTATCTTTGTAACGTTAAAGATTTTTATTATCCCTTTCTACCGCAGGCATCAGCATTTGCTGTCATCTTTTCAGGATTATTTCTGCTTATCGCGCATTCTAAGGCACCTGATCTTTAGCATTCATTTAAAATATTTTAATATATGAGGCAACTTAAAATTAGTGAGTCGATCACCAATCGGGAAACTGCGTCGTTGAATCAGTATTTATCAGATATTGCCAAGATTCCGATGGTTACTGCCCAGGAAGAAGTGACCCTGACTCAAAAAATAAAAGCCGGCGACCAGGCGGCGCTGGAAAGATTGACAACTGCAAACCTGCGGTTTGTAGTTTCTGTAGCAAAACAGTACCAAAGTTCAGGTTTAACGCTTGGCGACCTGATCAATGAAGGAAACGTGGGGCTGGTTAAAGCGGCAAAACGGTTTGATGAAACCAAGGGTTTTAAATTTATATCGTACGCGGTTTGGTGGATCCGCCAATCTATCCTGTCGGCCATTGCCGAGCAATCACGTATGGTACGTTTACCTTTAAACCAGGTGGGCGACTTGTCTAAAATAGCCAAAGCAGCTTCAAAGCTTGAACAGGTGTATGAAAGACAGCCAACGCCTGAGGAACTGGCAGACAACCTTGAATTAACAGTGGAAAAGGTGACCAATTCGTTAGCTAATTCTGCAAGACACGTTTCATATGACACACCATTTTCGAGCGAAGAAGACAATACCCTTTTAGATGTACTGCAAAGCGCGGAGCCCGGTACCGATAAGCAAATGATAAACGAATCATTAAGTATTGAAATAGCGGAGAGTATGCGTGTATTGAGTGAGAAAGAAAGGGAGGTGGTAGAATTATTTTTCGGCTTGAAAAACCAGCATGCGCATAGCCTCGAAGAAATTGGCGAAAAATATGACCTGACCCGCGAACGTGTAAGGCAGATCAAAGATAAAGCGCTCCTCAGGTTGCGCAGCAACTCAAAAGCAGGTGTATTAAAAACCTATTTGGGTTAATTCAAGTAACCGGTTTGACGATATTATATTTACCCGGTAAAAGGCCGCAAGTCTGTAAAGATTTGCGACCTTTGTTATAAAATCATTTCCGCGTACACAGCGCTTCTAAAAAATAAGCATTAAAACACTCCCCGTCCCCGCAGGGTCTCTCGACAGAGGACCCTGCGATGCACTTAGCCCCACAGATCACGATAATCTGTAATTGTTACCAGCGGGTGCAGTTTATCTAAATGGTAAAAAGCTGCACTGCTATGTGCGTAGTCGGAAAACTCATCCACTAAATTCCATTTTCCGCTAACTGGGTTATGATGGATATAATCTAATTTCTGATATAGAAACTCATCGGTATATATCGGCTTGGCATCAAACGATGGTTCAAAACCTTTATGAAGCTGACCCTTAGCCTTCTCTTTCTCGGTACAAGCCAGCGCAAGCGTATTTAATAAAGCGTGTTGTTCCTTATCGTGTAACCGTTTAATAAAATCATAAGCCAAAAATCGTTTTGCATTGCCCATTACATTATTTAAATTAATAGTGGTATCTGTTAAATATAAGATCAGATGGATATGGTTGGGCATTATTACAAAGGCCAACGTTTTTATTTGATGTTTATCGTCTATCAATTTTAACCAGTTGTAAACCTTATCATACGATTGGGTTATTTCAAACAGCGGAATCTAGTTGTAACAGGTAAAAGTGACAAACCATGCGTTATCGCTAATTTGGTGATTTTTGCGGATGGCCATGAAAGCAAATTTAATATTTTTGCTGAAGTTGGCATTGTGCATCGCAGGGTCCTCTCCGAGAGACCCTGCGGGGACGGGAAAGAATATCAGTAATTTCTTGGCAGGGCTTTAAGTTGTAAAAAAACAAATAACTGCCATCTTAATTGCATATTCTTATTACTTCCGTGTTCTGCCTCAGAATCATACTTCACTTGCATAGCACCGCACTCAGCCCAAATTTTACTATATATTTCGTCTATCTCTGCTTTATAATTACTTGTGAAAACTGCGGATTGAAAAGCAGCGGCCAATTTTCGGGTAAAAATTTCACTGATATCAAAGTGTAATTGTTCGTGACCTAAAAGGTAATCAGACTCACCGTCCCTTCTCTCCCAAGAAGCATTTTTATCAAAAAGATTCCTTATCTTAAAGTTTATAATATAGGAACAATCACGGTATTCAGGGCTATAATTATACACTATATTCCAATATGATACCGCACCATAGCGGCTTTGATAATCAGGTCTTCCATTAAAATCATTCCAAGTCAACGGCCTATCTTGTTGCCATTCTATAGCCTGTGCTTTGAGAAGCGTTGGGCTGATGAATAAAATTAAGAGCGTTATCAGTTTTAACAACCGCATTGGTAATATGGTTTGGTGAGATAATATTACGAATAATTATTTATTGACAAATTATCATGGCATTTACATCTCCTTATGATTTATAGCAGGCTTGTATAAGAGCCCTGCGATGCACTTAACCCCACGCAAAACAGTAATTATTATTAGCTTTGCAAAATCATGAAGGCGCATTTAAAACACCCTGTATTTGCCGTTATATCGCAGCTTGCCGGCCGGCAAAATCTGCAGGTGTATACGATAGGCGGTTTTGTGCGTGATATTTTTTTACATCGCCCGTCTAAGGACATCGATATCGTTATCATAGGCAACGGCATTGCCTTTGCCGAGTCTGTTGCCGCCGCTCTTAAGGTAAAGCTGGCCATCTATAAAAACTTTGGCACGGCCTCATTAAAATATCAGGACCTGGAGATTGAGTTTGTTGGCGCCCGCAAGGAGTCGTACCGGCTGGATTCGCGCAAGCCAATTGTGGAGAACGGCACGCTGGAAGACGACCAAAAACGCCGCGACTTTACCATCAACGCCTTGGCTATCTCACTACACCCGGATACCTTTGGCGAATTGATAGACCCGTTTAACGGTATCCGCGACCTGGAACAAAAACTGATCAGGACACCGCTTAACCCCATCGAGACCTTCTCTGACGATCCGCTGCGGATGATGCGCGCAATCAGGTTTGCATCGCAACTTAATTTTAAAATAGACGAAGTGGCCGTCGAGGCTATAAAGAACAACGTCGACCGCATCAGCATCGTATCGCAGGAGCGCATAACTGACGAAATGAATAAGATCATCCTGTCGGCAAAGCCGTCGATAGGATTTAATTATTTGTTTGATACCGGCCTGCTGCACAAGATCTTTCTGCAAATGACGGCGCTTTATGGTGTTGATTATATTGACGGCAAAGGTCATAAGGATAATTTTTACCATACCCTGCAGGTACTGGATAACATTTGCGAAACAACCGGCGACCTTTGGCTGCGCTGGGCAGCCATATTGCATGATATTGCCAAACCTGCTACCAAGCGCTTCGAGCCGGGTCACGGCTGGACATTTCATGGCCACGAGGATAAAGGCGCACGTATGGTGCCCAAGATCTTCGCGCAGCTAAAACTGCCTTTAAACGAAAAAATGAAGCAGGTGCAAAAATTGGTACAGCTGCATTTAAGGCCCATCGTACTGTCGCAATCCATCGTGACCGACTCGGCGGTGCGGCGTTTGCTTTTTGAGGCCGGCGATGATATTGAGGGGCTAATGTTATTGTGTAAAGCAGATGTTACCACAAAAAACGAATACAAGGTTAAAAAGTATCGTAACAATTTTGAGTTAGTTCAGCAAAAATTAAAGGACGTTGAAGAGCGTGATAGCATCCGCAACTGGCAGCCGCCCGTTACCGGCACCGATATTATGGAGTTATTTGGCATAAAAGAGGGCCGCGAGGTGGGTATTATTAAAAATAAGATCCGCGAAGCGATACTTGAAGGCGAGATCCCGAACGCCCGGGCAGAGGCAATTAGCTTCACAATTAAGGCAGGCGAAGAAATTGGCTTAAAAGTTGTGGCAAACTCAATCATAAATTAAAATATTATTTTTACCAAAAAAATCTACTACAACATACAATGGCACTATACAGGTTTAGAGTTACCTTTGAGGATTATGACGATGTAACACGCGAGATCGATATCAAATCGACCCAGACATTTGAGGATCTTCACCGGGCTATACATCAGTCAACAGGTTATAACGCAGCGTATCCGTCGTCATTTTACATCAGTAATGACCAATGGATAAAAGGCGAAGAGGTTACTTACCTGCCTAACCAAAAAAGGATTGACCGTGGTATAGCGCTAATGGAAAAGGTGAAACTGAGCAGCCGTATTGACGATCCGCACCAGAAATTTTATTATACCTTTAATTTTGACCGCCCGTTTGATTTTCATGTCGAGCTAATGAAGATCATCCTTGATGAAGCTGCGGGCGTAACTTATCCGGCTATTATTAAATCTGTAGGCGATGCGCCAAGACAATTTGTTACCGTTGCCGATGCAGCTACCGCCGCTACTGCCGATACAGGCGACGACTTTGATTTTCTGAATGAAATGGGCATAAACCAGGAAGATACCGAAGATTTCTCTGAAGTAGACGAAACCGGTGAAGCTGTTGCCGAAGCGCATGAAGAGGAGGAGGAAGACGAATTTGGAAGCGAATTTGCCGATGATGAAGGATTTGAGGAAGACGGCAAATCGCACGAAGATTATTAAATTAGTCGATAGTCCATGGTCAATAGACCATAGATTGAACGATATATAACTATCCATCGCCCTTGTTGGTGTCCTCACCAACAAGTAACGGATGCATAACGGACCTTTATAACAGCACTGCAAGTTGTTGGTGAGGACACCAACAACGGCCCTGAACTGCTGGCAACTATTGACTATGGACCATGGACTATCGACTACCAAAACCCTTATAGTAATTGCCGGCCCCACTGCTCTCGCCCTTGTTGGTGTTATCACCAACAAGTAACGGATCCATAAACAGGCCGCTATAACACGCAAAGTTGTTGGTGATAACACCAACAACGGCGGGCAGTATTGTTTATAACTACTTAACGGCTATGAACCATCAACAATGAACCATCAACTAATAGTAATTGCCGGCCCCACTGCTTCAGGTAAAACCGCGGCAGGTATCCTATTGGCACAATACTATAAAACGGTAGTGGTATCAGCCGATTCACGGCAGTTTTACCGGGAGATGTCCATCGGCACAGCTAAACCCGGCTGGAATGAGTTAGCGGCTGTTAAACATTACTTTATTGATTCACATGCTATCACCGAACCTTTTTCTGTGGGTGATTTTGAGAAAGATGGCCTTGCACTTTTAGATGATCTTTTTAAAACGCACGATAAAGTGATCCTGGTTGGCGGCTCGGGTTTATATATTAAAGCGCTGTGCGAGGGCTTTGATGACATCCCGCAGGCTGATGAAGGTACCAGGGAACAATTAAACTTTGAGTTTAAAGAAAAAGGCATTGCAGCATTGCAGGAAGAGTTAAAAATAGCCGATCCCGATTATTATAACGAGGTTGACCTAAGTAATCCGCAAAGAATTATCAGGGCGATCGAAGTTTTCAGGAGTACAGGCAATCCTTTTTCCTCTTACCGCAAAGCGACAGTTAACAAGCGCCCATTTAATATTTTAAAAATTGGGTTAGACCTGCCCCGGGAGATTTTGTACAGCCGGATAAACCAACGTGTTGACGAAATGGTAAAACAAGGGCTGGTTGACGAGGTTAGATCACTAACTCCTTACCGCCAATATAACGCGTTGAACACCGTTGGCTACAGCGAACTGTTTGATTATTTTGACGGTAAAATCGACCTTAACAAAGCCATCGACCTTATTAAACAGAACACCCGCCGCTTTGCAAAACGGCAGCTTACCTGGTTCAGAAAAGACCAACAGATGCATTGGCTTAAGCCGGATGAGATACAACCCGAAATTATTGACCGGTTACTTGATCAATCTTAACAGGTACTGGCCGTAGCCGCTTTTAATGTACCGTTGTGCCAAACTTTCCAATTGCTGTTTATCAATAAAGCCCATGCGGTAGGCAATCTCTTCGATACAGCCAATTTTAGTATCCTGGCGTTTTTCAATTACACGTACAAATTCGCTGGCATCGCTTAATGAGTCAAATGTACCGGTATCCAGCCATGCAGTTCCTCTATCCATTACACCTACTTGTAAAGTACCTTGCTCCAGGTAATATTTATTTACATCGGTGATCTCGTATTCGCCGCGTGGCGATGGCTTTAAGTTTTTGGCGACCTCAATTACCGTATTATCGTAGAAGTAAAGCCCCGGTACAGCAAAATTAGATTTAGGCTCCAATGGTTTTTCTTCTATCGACAGCGCCTTAAAATCCTTGTCAAACTCAACAACACCATAACGTTCAGGGTCTGCAACCGGGTAAGCAAAAACAGCCGCGCCGTTTACATCATTAAAGCTTTGTACAAGTTTACTAAAACCGCTTCCATAAAATATGTTATCGCCCAGTACAAGCGCTGCTTTATCATCTCCGATAAATTTTTCGCCTATTACAAAAGCCTGCGCCAAGCCGTTAGGTACAGCTTGTACCGCGTATTCAAAATTACAGCCTAATTCTTTTCCGTCGCCTAACAAGCGTTTAAAGCTTTCATTATCTTCGGCGGTAGTAATTATTAAAACATCTTTTATACCGGCCAGCATCAATACAGATAATGGATAATAGATCATTGGCTTATCATAAATAGGCATCAACTGCTTACTTATCGCCTTGGTTATAGGATAAAGCCGGGTGCCTGATCCGCCTGCTAAGATTATTCCTTTCATATAATTTTAATTATTGTTGAAGTTTGGCTATACAGTCTGTTAAACTGTCCCTCCAATATGGTATCTCTATATTAAATGTTTGTTTTACTTTACTTTTATCCATTACAGAATAGCTTGGCCTTGTAGCCTTTGTTGGATATTCGTCTGTACGGATAGGGATTGCTTTTACCTGGGTTGCTGATATATCAAATATGGCACGGGCAAAGTCAAACCATGAGGTTACCCCCTCGTTGCTGTAATGATAAACACCATAAGCCTTGCTCCCCCTGCTGATAATGAGTAATACAAATTCGGCAAGATCAATAGCGTATGTCGGGGTGCCAACCTGGTCGGCAATTATTTTAAGTTCGTCACGGTCGCTGCCCAGCTTAAGCATGGTTTTAACAAAGTTGCCGGCATATTCAGAATATAGCCAGCCGGTACGGATAATAAAATGCTCTTTTAAAACTGATGCTATAGCCAGCTCACCATCTAATTTGGTTTGGCCGTAAACACTTATCGGGCTTGCCTCATCCTCTTCGGTAAGCGGGTGGGCAACATCTCCTTTAAAAACAAAGTCGGTTGATATATGGATCAATACTGCGCCATGGTTTTTACATTGAACGGCCAGGTTAGCCGCACCTGTATTGTTTACCTTTTTGGCAAGTTCACTATCATCTTCGGCCTTATCAACAGCCGTATAAGCGGCGCAATTGATGACGTAGGCCGGTTTATATTGTTGAAAAATTTTATCTAAACCTGTAACGTCAAGGATATTTGCTTCAGACTCGGGCGGGAAAATAATATTGGTCAACCCCTTTAGTTGGGCCACATATTTTATGCACTGCCCCAACTGACCCGAAGCTCCAAAAACAACGATAGTACTCATTATGATAATAGTTAGCTTAGCAAAGATGTTAATTTATGATTGATATTTATTATATCATTTGTTTTATAGCTTTTAATATTATTAACGAGGCTATTTTGGCACACGATACATTTAAAAGTTATAACATAATCCTTACCAAAATGGTTAAGTCCATTTATACAGCGGTAAAGGATACACGTAGATTGACCCATTGACTGCTAATATAACTATAAAGTAAGTATTACGATCAGAATTATTATAATGCACTTATATTTCGGGCCGTTTCGTAATCATATTGCCTGTTATTATAATTAAAATTAAGTTAAATTTGCTTTGCTATCAATCTGTAACATTTGAAACAACGCGTTAAAGAATCTTATAAAAAGTTAAGGTCGACTAATATCTTATCTAACTTCCTTAACCTAAGCGGCATACAGATCTCAAATATATTATTATTGTTAATAACCATTCGCCTGATAACCGGCAGTGTTGGCATTGCGGGTTTTGGCATAATCATGTTCGCCTACCGGTTTTCGCTGCTCGCCGGCACGGTTATTAACTACGGCACCGGGCAATCGGGCATAAAAGACACTACACTTAATCTTACCGATGTAAAAAAACTAAGTGTTGTGTTTTCTAACACATTATGGATAAGGGTGCTTATTTTTATATTATTTTTAACAGGATTAGCCGGTTTTTATTGGCTGCATAGCAGTAGCTACACCTATATTTTATTAGCAACGCCGGTTGTATTGGCCGAGGTATTTAACCCTTTGTGCTTTTTTATCGGTATTGAAAAGATCAGGATCTTTAACGTATGGAACCTGGTATCAAATATTGCCGCGGTATTGGCTATTTTGCTTTTTATAAAAGGCCCTGCCGATGCCGTATGGGTTAATTTTATTTTGGGGACGGGTAACGTTGTCACCTATTTAGGTTTACTGGTGTATTTATCCGGCCGTTTAAAAACAAGCTTTCAAATCCCGTTAAAAGCCGATCTGTTAGCCATAGCCAGGGATAACTTTTATCTGACGGTAAACAATATCTCAGCTAACCTGCAGCAATCCATCATTATATTCGCGCTTGAATGGGGTAACTCAGGCATGCTGGGCGCGTATACGTTGTGCGACAGGATCATGGGGCAAAGCAGGAACTTACTTAACATCGTCAGCATTGCCATTTACCCCAATGCGGTTAAAATGTACCAACAAAATGCCGCCGCCTGGGACAATTACCGTAAAAGATGCAAGTACCTGTTTGCGGGGATCTTTGCGGCAGGCGCCGCGCTGGTATTTGTATTGGCCGACCTGATCATATTCATCCTGTCGAAAAAACACAATGCCGACGCGGTTATGGTTTTAAGGGTGATGGCATTTGTACCGGTTATATCCGCTTTAAATGTATTTAGCGTAGTTGATATATTGTTAAAAAGCAAAAACGTGTATCTGTTTAAAATTGCTGTAATTTTAATTGTGGTAGCAACGGGGGTAGCATTTTCATTAGTAGCTACCGGTAATAATTTGCTGATTGCCACTTTTACGCTTATTATTGAACTTAGCGCCTGGGTTATGTATGAATATGTTATAAAAAAATCGCCGGCTAAAAATGTCTAAACCTGTAGCGCTAATTCTGCTTAACTGGAATACACCCGTGCATACGGCAAACTGTATTTTATCATTACAGCAATACTGCGATGAACAGTTGTTTGATATCCTAATAGCGGATAACGGGTCGACAGATAATTCATTAGCCTTGCTTAAAGCGCAGTTCCCAAACCTGGTTTATATCGACAACAAAGAGAACCTGGGCTTTGCCGAAGGCAATAACAGGGGGTTGGTTTATAGCATCAACAATGGTTACACTTATTCATTGGTGATGAATACGGATACCTTAGTTGATGAGGACATGGTAACCTGCCTTAAAACGCATTTAGATAATTATTTACAAGCTGCTGCCGTACAACCCGCCATCTATTGGATGCACGACAGAACAAAAATCTGGAATGGCGAGGGCAGTTTTAACGCGTTTTTGGGTACAACAAAATCATCAACCAAAATACCTGATACAAATACCTATAAAACTGTTGAGTGGGTAACAGGCTGTTGTATGATGATCCGAAACTCCGCCTTAATTATGAGCGGGTTATTTAACAAGCAATTCTTTTTGTATTATGAAGACGTTGAGCTATCATACCGGTTGCGTGATTGCGGCTATGAACTGCATTACCTGCCGTCATGCAAAATGTATCATGAAGCCGGTGTATCAGCCAAGGTCGAAAAAAAGGAAGGTTTTTTAAGCCCGGTTATTCATTATTATATCAGCCGCAACCATATCTGGTTTTTAAGGCGGTACGCGCTGCCGGCTTATTACCCGGTCAACCTAATTTATAACGGCTTTTATTACCTTGCTTTGCTGGCCTATTTTATATTGCGCGGACGTAAAGAAAAAGCAAGCTATTTGATCAAAGGTTTAAAAGAAGGAATTTTCGCATCAAATAACCTAATTTGGTCGCCAAATAATATCAGCATCCGGTAGCATGTTTATTTTCCCACTCATATATCTCATATCGTTTGTAATGGCGGTGAGAGAGGTCTACAAAGGAAAGACCGAGGGGATATTGCTGTTTTTTATTTTTGGATTATCCATGTACACCACAGCAATGTCTGTTGCGTTTATGTTGGGGTTTAAAGATTTTATACCGGTTTTCCAATTTTTTAAAGAGATTTTGGTGCTAAGCGTGCTTACGTTAAACATCCTCAACTTAAAATACCGGCCCAGGTTCCATTTATTGGATTATGCCATCCTTGCGTTCCTGGGCTATACATTTATCTATGCTATTTTACCCATTGGCGAGCAGGGCTTTGTCGATCGTCTTTTGGCTTTTAAAAGCACATCCTTTTACATAGTTGTATATTTTGCCGGCCGGTTGTTAGATCCTAAAACCGTTTTTGTTAATAAATATTTCAATTATATCATCATGTTAACCATTGCTGCCGGCGCCGTTTTATTGGTCGAGGTAGCCATGAAACAGCAACTGCAGCTGTTTACCGGCTATGCAGATTATTGCTACTACTTTTTTAATATTGAACCCAGCGGCATCTTTGGCTTAAGTACAACGTTCGACTCTGACAGCGGGCTGCGACGCTTTGCCAGTTTTTTTAATAACCCGCTTGAACATGCTGCCGCTACCCTACTGGCCTTATCAGTTATAGCGGCATTATATACCCGCGATGACAATAAATTTAAACCGACCGATATCGGCGTACTGGCCATAATTGCCTCATTTCTTTCTATCATATTCGCGTTATCGCGTGCGCCGCTGGCCGCTTATTTCTTTATCATTTATATTTACGCGCTGGTAACTAAAAAAAAATACATCACCGGCACCGTACATGTTGGTGTTGGTTTGGCAGCGGTTTATTTAATTTACCTGTTTACCCAATTTGACAGCAATAACCATAATGGCCTTATAGCCGTTTTAATGAATACGGTCGATTTTAGCGACCCATCAAGCGTGGGGCACCTGGTACAATGGGTTGAAGGTGTAATGGCTATGATAGCCCATCCGTTTGGCTTGGGTTTGGGCACATCGGGCCGGGTGGCAGGCTCGTTAGGCGAAAACGTGGGCGGCGAAAACCAATTTATTATCATCGGGGTGCAAGCCGGCATAATTGCCTTACTTTTATATTTGGCTATTTACGTTATGTTTATTAAAACAAGCTTAAAGTGGCTGCCCCGGTTAAGGGGCAAAGAACGAAAAGTATGTATGGCAGTTTTGCTGATAAAAGTCGGGTTTTTCATCCCCATGTTAACATCCGAAGTCGAATCATCATCCTACCTGTCATATATGAACTGGTTTTTATCAGGGTTATTGATCAGTATGATCATGTATCCTGTAAAACCTCAATTACAACCGGCAAATGATAATTGAAAAACTCATCAGAACCCTAAAGAACGACCCCAATTACAAGTGGGAAAGCCCCCACTCGGGCCGCGATCTTTTTAGTATCGCGTGGGTCAGGTTTTTCCAGGTGATAAGGGGATTGTTTTTAAAACCGTTTTTAAAAAGGTCGGCAGGCTTTGTTTTTGTGGGGACCCATGTAAAAGTGAGGCACGGTTACCAGGTTACTGCGGGTAAAAATTTGATACTGGATGATAATGTAAGCATCAATGCTTTATCGTTTGATGGTATTAAGTTTGGTGACGATGTATCGATAGCGCGCGACTCGATATTATTTTGCACAGGCATTATAGCACAAAAAGGAAACGGCATCACCATCGGCGACAGGACAGGCATCGGCGCCCGTGCATTTTTAGCCGGCCAGGGTGGCATTACCATTGGTAATGACGTAATAACGGGGCCAAATATCCAGGTGTTTTCAGAAAACCATAATTTTTCAGATCTGTCGCAAACCATAAAAGCGCAGGGCGTTACCAAACAGGCTGCGGTTATCGGCAATAATTGCTGGCTTGGTGGCGGTGTTACCATATTGGCAGGTGTAACTATTGGCGATGGTTGTGTAATAGCCGCCGGAAGCGTAGTTACTAAATCGGTACCTGCAAACTCCATTGTAGCGGGGGTACCGGCCAAAGTTGTAAAAAGCAGGGACGCAGTTTAAAACATGTCTAAGCCATTAAAAATAGCTGTTGATGTACGCGACCTGAGGTTAGCCAAAACCGGCACACGGACTTATTTGGAAGAGTTATGTGCTGAGTTTAAAAAGTTAGAGGCTGATGATCTTCGCTTCTTTTTTTTAGATACCAATATCCCGGTTTATACAGGCAATAACAAACTATTAAAATTGATGGAGCATGCTCGTTACCAATTTTGGAAACAGGTTGTATTGCCACTAAAAGCTTTTTTTAACGGGTGCGATGTTGTTTTTTGCACCGACAATTTTGTCCCGCTGATACGTTTAGGATATAAAACTATCCCCGTTTTTCATGACGCTTTCTTTTTCGAGACGCCTCAAAACTACGGCAGACTTTGGCTGTGGTTGTATAAAAAAACGGCCATCCCGGCAGCCAAAAGATCACCTTTTGTAATTACACCATCTGCCTGGGCAAAAAAACAGATCAATTATTATACGGCTATAGCTAATGAAAAGCTGGTTGTTATCCCCGAAGGGCCAAAAACATTAGGTGATAAGCCCCACCCAACCCTCCCCGGTAGGGAGGGCTTTTTAAAAGTCTCCCCTACCGGGGGAGATTTAGAGGGGGCTCCTGTGAATAATGCGGACCAATTACTAAGCTCGTTTTCTTTAAATCCACAATCATACATCTTGCATGTAGGCTCTATGTTTAAAAGGAAGAACATCCCGGCTTTGATATATGCTTTCAGTAAGGTCAAAGTATCAGGATATTCTGAATTAAAACTGGTATTGGCCGGACCCGTTCCATCAACCCAAATTGATACTGATCATCAATTGATAACAAATGCCATTGCCGAAACAAACTTACAGCAGGATATTATACTAACCGGTTATTTATCAAATGCCGCGCTGGGCCAGCTTTATAAAAATGCCCTGGTGTATGTTTTTCCGTCGATAAATGAGGGTTTTGGCATACCTGTATTAGAGGCATTTAGCTATGGATTGCCGGTGCTTGTGGCCAACAATACCTGTTTACCCGAAGTTGGAGGCGATGCCGTTTTACAATTTGATCCTTTTGATACCGATGATATGAGCTTGAAAATAAAAAAGGTTTTGTATGATGGGCAGTTGCGTAGAGATATGAGTAGCAAAGGCATAGAACGGCTTAAACTGTTCTCATGGCACAATACGGCTTTGCAATTGATCGACGTGTTCCGGAAAGCTGTCTAACTATTTAAAAACACCTCAACATGCTCGTCAGCAACCTTTTCCCAGTTAAACACGCTTAATGCGCGGTCTGAGGCCTTTTGAGCCAGCTTTACCATTTCGGGGTAGTTGCATTCACAAAAGTTTATTTCTTCGGTTAATGAACTGATATCACCTTTTTTAAACATTCGGGCGGTCCCTAACACCGCGTATTGATTTTCTTCAATATCACTGACGATCAGCGGAACATTAAGGCCCATAACCTTCAACACAACCGGCGACAATCCTTCAACATCAGAGGGCTGGATGTAGCAGTATGAATTAACCATCAGCGTATTGGTATCGTTGCCATACACGTATCCCGGAAATACCACCTGGTCATTTGCCATATCCAGGATCTGTTTTTCGTAGGATGATGGATTGGGCGAGCCACCTATCAATACCAGTTTCCTTTTTGACGTAGAATTTTTAAATGCAGGTATTAAATAATGCAAGCCCTTATCGGGTATAAATCGCCCTACAAAAAGATAATAGCCGCCTTTTTCAAGGCCCAGTCTTTCTAAAATATCGGTATTGCTTGTGCCTGCTTCAACCTCGCTGCCAAACGGAATAAATTTATAGGTCTTGTTAAACTTATCCTCGAAAAGCTTTTTGGCAATTACATTATCAAATATCACTTCGTTTGGCAGGTGCGCGGTTAAATAGGCCGAGAAACGTAAATAGAGCTTACCGTACCAGGGCCATTTATCGCGTTTCCAGTCTACCCCATCCTGGCTGATAAATACTTTCTTTCCAAATAAACGTAAGGGTATGGCCCAGATACTGTTACCACCATTTTGTATGTGTACAATATCGGCCGTATTATTAACAATAATATCAAAAGTACATTTAAAGGAATGCAGAAGTGTATCCAACCCCTTTTTGGCGCTGGTTTTAAAGGTTTTTATTTTTACGCCTTTATATTCCTCAATATCAACAAATACATCGGGGTAACGGCGGTTATAAGCAACAACGCTGTGTCCGCGGTTTACAAGTCTGGGGAATAATTCGAGGGCAAATTTATCTGCTCCTGCAGCACCTTTTGCCAAGGGAATTGACCGGAAGCCAAAAGCAGCAATACGCATTATCTAAAGTAAATATTTATATAGTAATATGTTCCTTTGCTAAATAAATATTTTTCTCTTGTAGGTAGTCCGAATAATAATTAGTGATATATTCTTTTAATGCTATGCGCCAGTCCTGCATGATATTCATGCTCCGCAGCTCCAGTTTTTTGTTGATAAGCCTTTCTGAAGGCGGCCTTGGGGCAAAGTAAGTATCTTTAAAATAGCTTGATGAAACCTCGTTTAGTGTAGTTTCGTTTTCAAGGCCTAATATCTTTACAAGCTCGCCTGCAACTTCATACCTGCTGGTTTCGCCGTTACAAACCATGTTGTACAGGCCCCAGTATTCTCTTTCAATCAGCAGTTTTACGTTCTTAGCAAAATCAACTGTAAAGGTTGGTGTGCCGTCTTTATCATTTACAACATGCAAATTGCGTTTGCCCTCTGCCAGTTGCTTAATTAACTTATTAATGAATTTCTTATCCTTATCAGGCCCGCCGCCCATCATCCAGCCTGCACGGCATACAATGTAACGTGTCGCATTTTCGCGTACATAACGCTCGCCCATATATTTTGACCGGGCATAATGGCCAAGCGGGTTAGGCTCGTCCCAGTCATCATAAAAATCTTTGGTACCATCAAATATCCCGGCGGTGCTTATATAAAGCATCGGGATGTTTAATTTATTAGCAATAAATACAGCATTTTCTACAGAAGTAGTATTGGTCAGGTAAGTATCGTCAAGGTTTAATTCGCAATATTCAAGGTCGGTATACGCGCCTAAATGAAAAAGGTAATCAGGTTTAAATGCTTCTACATCTCTTTTATAAGCGTCAAAGTTTCTGAAATCAAGAAAACTAAGCCACTGTTCATTTACATCCTTATCTGTGCATTTGATCTCGTAATCATCTTTAAATATGCGATAAAAGGCTTCTCCAAGCATTCCACCCGCACCAGCAATGTAAATTTTTTTCTTCATATAAACGTTTAAACCATATTGGTAACACCTGGTAGATGTTAAAATAGCCAGACGGCTGTGCTCACCTTCAATTTACAAAATTAACTTTTTTTGGGTCATTATCATGATATTTTTAAAACCCAATCAATAAAACTATTAATTCACCTATACAATTATTATGGTTATACGTTTTTTATTGTTAAATTGATTAGAAAAAGCACAATAAAAACTAAATTTTATAATTGCATAATGTTATCTGATATAATACAAGCATATTTGATTTTTGTTTGATTAACACAATAAAAACATTTATCTGCAACCAAAGTAATTAGCCATAATGAATATTCTTGTTGTAAACTGGACATGGTATCCAAGCGGCGGAGATTGGACCTATGTTGAAAATGTGGTTGATCTTTACCAAAAAAAAGGGTACCGGGTTATACCATTTTCAATGAAGGACGACAGGAACTTTCCATCGCCCTACAGCGATTATTTTATTGAGAACATAGATTATAAAAAAATTAACCGGCGCAGTATTACCGCGGGCTTAAAAGTTGTAAGTAAAAGTATTTACTCTGTCGAGGCACAGAAAAATTTAGAACGGCTTTTAAACGATGTTAAAATAGATTTCGCGCACATAAACGTTATCCATCATTATATAACCCCTACTATTTTAAAAATACTTAAAGAGAAAAACATACCTATCATCTGGACATTGCATGAATACACCCCTATATGCCCGGAGAGCACTTTTATAAGCCATGACCAGATATGCGAGCGGTGTTTTGGCGGCGCATTTTATAATTGTATTACCCACTCCTGTAAAAAAGGATCATACCTGGCAAGTACGGTGGCCGCGCTTGAAAACTATGTTCACAGGTATCTCAACTACTACTCGTATGTAGATCATTATGTTTGCCCGTCGGTTTTTTTGTACGAAAAATTCAGATCTTTTAATTTCTTTGCTGATAAGCTTGTTCAGCTTTATCATGGCTATGATTATACAGAAATTGCAGCCGCAGCATTAAAGCCCCGCTTATTCGACGAAAAATATATTGTATTTGTTGGCCGCCTGGAGAAAATAAAAGGCGCACACACCGTGTTAAATGCCATGAAACAATGCCCGGATATTGAACTTAAAATTATAGGAACCGGGACACAAGAGCAGGCCCTGCAAGAGTTTAAGGAAACTCACGGATTAAACAATGTTACCTTCCTGGGCAAAAAAACCAAACAGGAAACTTTACAGATAATTAACGGTGCGGAGTTTTTGATCTGTGCATCAGAATGGTATGAGGTTTTAGGTTTTACAGTAGTCGAGGCTATGGCGCTGGGTAAGCCGGTTATCGGTTCGGCCATAGGTGCTATACCCGAAATGGTGATTAATAATCATACCGGTTTTTTATTTGAGCCGGGCAATTACAACCAGCTTGCCGAAAAGGTCAAAGCATTATACGTAGATAACGAACGGATAATTGAAATGGGCAAAAATGCGCGGCAACACATCAATCAGCTCATCAATACCGAAAAGCATTTTGAAGGTTTACAAAAACTAATTCCCGGTTTATAGGTTCTAACACCTTGTACTATTTGCACTATAGCTTTAGACTGATATAATATTTTATATTTGCATACTTAGATTAACATCAATTTTTCATGCGCATTAAATACCTGTTTTATATATTATTTCTTAGTTTAATATTTATTGCCGGCCAGAGTAAAGCCCAGGGAATATCCCTAAGCGATCTGAAAAGCATGAAGGTAAGCCAGGCCTCTGACGAGCAGATCATACAAGCCTGGAAAAAAATACAGGATGCCGGTTTATCCGAACAACAAGCCTATGAGCTGATGGCTAAAAACGGGCTGCCGCCAGATGAGGTCCAGGCGTTTAAAGACAGGGTAACATTACTGGGCCTAAACGGCAAGTCCACCGCTCCTATAAAAAGCCTCTCAACAGAAAAACAAACAACAGGCTCTTCCCGTGACGTTATAGATATGGTGGTAAAGCCAAAACCATTTGAGCATCCGCCAGTAAAAAAATCACAGCCGGTATTAGAAGTTTACGGCACGCAGTTTTTTAAACAAGCTATTAGTTTTGAACCCAATTTCTCTATAGCTACCCCTAAAAGTTACGTGCTTGGCCCCGGTGATAAGGTTATTGTATTACTAACCGGCCTGAATGAAAAAAATCTTGAAGCAATAGTAACTCCCGACGGTAATGTACAAATACCGTTTGCAGGCCTGGTATATGTAAATGGTTTTACAATTGAACAGGCTACCAGCTTAATAAGGAGTAAAATGACCAAAATCTATCCGGGTTTAAGATCCGGGCAGACGCAATTAACCGTAAACCTGGGCAACACCCGCAGTATAAAAGTAACGGTTAAAGGCGAGGTTAAAACTCCCGGATCATATACCCTATCGTCTTTGGCAACCTTGCCTAACGCGCTGTATAATTCAGGCGGGCCAAGCGCAAATGGTTCATTAAGATATATTAAGCTGATAAGAAATAACAAGCTTTACAAAACGATAGATTTTTACGGCTACCTGCAAAACGGGATCCAGGACGGAAACATCAGGCTTGAAGACCAGGATGTGATACAGATCCCGGTTTATAAAAAGAGAGTAAGTATTAGCGGCGAGGTAAAAGATCCGGCTATTTATGAGCTAAAAGACGATGAGCATTTAGATGACCTGATCAAATATGCCAGTGGATTTAACGACACCGCGTACACCGGCGTTGCCAAAGTCGACCAAATTAATGATCTGCAGCGCGAGGTAAAAGATGTACCGGCTAATCTTTTTGCCAACTATACTCCTCATAACGGCGATAAAGTACAAATCGGCGCCATAACCAATCGCTACACCAACCGCGTGGTGCTTCAAGGGTCAGTTTATCGTCCGGATGTTTACGAACTTACAGCGGGGCTTACATTGGGCCAGCTTTTGAAACAAGCACAAGGCTTAAAGCCGGAAGCTTATATGGAACGCGGCTATATTAACCGTACACTCCCAAACCTGGAAAAACAAAGCATACCGTTTAAGCCAACTGATGTGCTTAATGGCGCTAATGATATACCGCTGCTACGCGAAGATACCGTTGTTATTATGGATAGGCAGGCTTTTGTGTCTGAGCAAAAGGTTACAGTAAGCGGTTATGTAAAGCGCCCATCGATCATCACTTATCGCAAAGGATTAAAACTGGCAGATGTGATCGCGATGTCGGGTGGGTTTGCTGATGAAGCAGCCGACCATCACATTGAAGTAAACAGGGTTATAAAAAATGCGTCAGACAGTGTAGCTAACCAGCAGGTTAACACTTTTATTGTAGATATGAGCGACAATAATGATGCTAACCGCAACATCGAATTGCAACCAATGGATGTGATCAATGTACCGCGGTTAGTTAATTACCGTTCGTTAGGTGATGTTGCTGTTAAGGGAGAAGTTGTATTTCCGGGAGTGTATCCGGTGGAAAAAAGAAATGAAACCGCGCTCGATTTTTTACAACGAGCCGGCGGTGTTACCCCATATGGTTCGATGGAAAATACCCAGGTTTACAGGAATGGTGTACGTGTTAATCTTGATCTGACTGCAAAACATGCTACAGAATCCAGTAAAAACATGATATTGCTGCCTGGTGATAGTGTTTATGTCCCGCGTGTGATATCTTATGTTGAGGTGTCTGGCGCAGTAAATAACCCGCAATACATCAACTATAAAGGGCGTAGTTTTAAATATTACATTAATGCCGCTGCAGGTACTACCCAAAATGCGCGGTTAAAAGGAGCATATATTAAGTATCCTGATGGTTTAAATCAACCTATAAGGCATTTCTTGTTTTTCCGCCGGTACCCGGCTGTTAAACCGGGCAGTAAGATCGTAGTTCCTGAAAAAACGCCGGATAATAAAATTAAAATAGGCTTTGGTGATCTGGGCAGTATAGCCGCAGCATTAACTGCGTTGGTAAGTATTGTTGCTATTTTACATAAATAAAATATGAACCAGGAAAATACGCAATATCCTTACGAGCCCGAATTTTCGATCAAGAAACTGATTAATGACCGTGTTGATGATATAAAATACGTTTTAAGCTTTAAAACCGCGCTGATAATAGCTTTGATTGCCGGAGGCCTGGCAGGTGCGGTAACCGCATGGGTGCGCGATCCTACCTATACCGCCCAATTAACGTTTGTAGTAGACGATTCAAAATCATCAGGTGGCGCCGGGGGGTTATCGGCTTTAGCAGGTTTGGCCGGGTTTGACCTGAATGGAATAGGCGGAGGGAGCGGCGTACTGGCGGGTGATAATGTGCAGGAACTCATAAAAAGTCATAAACTGATAAAAGCTACACTGTTAACTGCTTATGATAGTACCCAAACACTGGCAGACAAGTATGCCACAGTTTATAAGCTTAATGAAAAATGGCTTAAGTACAGCCCTGACGGAAAGATAACCCGCTTTCCGTTAAATGGTACACATAACACCAGGTTACAGGATAGTTTATTGCATGAAATGACCACGCTGATATTGTCGGGCGAGTTTGAAATAGCAAAGACAGATAAGAAGCTGGGTTTTTTTGAGGTAAACACTACCATGAAGGACGAACGGCTGGCCCAGCTTTTTTGCACCCGAATGATCAATCAATCAACTAATTTTTATATAAGCACAAAAACGCAAAGGTTAAGGGACAACGTTAACCGTTTGCAAAAACGTGCTGATAGCATTGGGGTGATACTTAATCGTAAAACTTATGCGGCAGCGGCAGCTAATCAAAGTACATTAGATCTTAATCCGGCTTATACAGCCTCTAACGCAAATATTGAAGTGAGAGAACGTGATAAGGTAGTGCTATCAACTGTTTTTTCTGAAACTGTAAAAAACCTTGAAGCAAGCAAAACTATGCTTGCTCAAGCCACACCAACGGTACAAATTGTTGATGAACCTGAACTGCCTTTAAAGAAAAACAAATTAAAATTTTCCATTGCCATCCCTGCAGGCATATTATTATTTGAATTGGTGCTTAGCTTTTATATATTATTTACCCGCAAAAAATCTAAAACCTAAAATCTATAACTGATACCTAATTCGCCGTGCAAATTATAAACATTGTTATGTGGTATATAATAATTGCCAGGCGTGTAATCTTTTAATATCCACTCGTAATTTAATGATTTAATTTCCTGAAGCTTCGCATTAAATAAGAAATTCTTATAGTTCCATTCTCCTTTTAAGGCAAATGCAAAATCAACCCAATTACGGCTATTGCCGTTAATAGGAGTTAAATAAGTTTCTGAAAAGTCTACATCATGTTCAAACCTTTCAAATTCAATTCCCAATTTTTTTAACCCGGATACCCAACTAATATCAATAGATTGTATATTACCCCCCGTGCCGGTGCCGGCACCTAATGTTTGCCCGTCGTTAGTATGCCCTTGCAGTAACTGGTAATTTGTATACCATAAACCAACTTCCCTTATTGATCGCTCTGCATGCTGGGATGTTTGGGTTATTTCTGCACTAACTAAAATATGCTGATCATTACTTCCGTTAAATGGTAACATTTTTCTTAACCCAAATACGTACGCTCTTGAGTGTTCCGGTGATTGTAACAGGTCTGACAGGTTGTATAAATTATCTTCCCAGCCATATTCTAAATAAACCTCTGCCTGTGCTTTCGGAAATAACCATCTGCCATAAAGCGATGTTATTTGATCACGCGGAAAAAGATCACCTACACCATTGTTAACATCATTCTTAGTATAAGATGTAAAAAATGGCACATAGGCATTAAATCCCCCGGTTTTTACGTCATTATAATACGCGTCAAATGTCCGTATTATTCCTAATGTAAATCCGGGAATCCAATTTGGGTGATAGTTTATGTTGAAACCCGTAAAATAACGCCAATCATTCCTTTTTTTAGCATACAGGTTTGTTCCGTCAGGCAGCGCGGTAGTTAATAGTGGGGGATACCCTGAATTATCTAAATGCCCGGCTATAACCTGGCCTTCAAAATATCCTATATAAGTTTTTATCGGTTTAACAGTATTAATTGTCAGGTGTTTAAAACCGGCAGCATTGTTGGTTAGTACCAATGCATTTGAAATACCCGGGCCCCACCATAAATTTTCGTTAGATAAGCCTATTGACATAGGACCAAATGTTAACCTGATACTGCTTTGGCCTAAAAAGGCTTTATTATATGCACCGGTACCATAACGTTCAGGCCAATCAATCATATTATGAAAGCTGTAATATCTTTGCAATTCAACATTTGAACGATCTGTAGCATATCCTGTAAAATCAGTATTAGCGGCATAAACATATTCCGGGCGCAGCTGAATACTTAAAGGCCCGTATTTTATAAAAAAACCACCGCTAACCATTGTCTGGTATCCGCGTGCGGGTATCATGGCACCATCATTCCAACCATACGGATGGTCAGAATTGAATTGTTGCTGCCAGCTTAAGGGTAAAATTTGAAACTGGCCTTTGCCGTTACCAAAAGAAACAATGCTGCTTCCTATCCAGTGGTCTTGTTTTAAAGTACCGTCAGGATCATATATATCCTCTGTGTTTAACGCCGCTTTAAACAGCAACGGCCTCACAGAAAAAGATTGCGTCGAATCAACCTTACCAAGCAATTGCATCCGTCTGTAGTAATCGTCCAACACCGGCGCCCCAACAGGTATAGATTGCGTATATGCCCTGCCGGCGAAAATTAAACAGGCAAAGATGACATTTAATGTAAAAAATGTTTTTTTCATATTAAATAATTTTAAAACCTGTAAGTCACCCCGGTTTGCAATTGCAGGTTAAATTGGTGTCGCTGATGTTGAAATTTTATGTCATCGCCGGGTTGAGTTAATCCCCATTGATAATCAAGCGACTGTATACCCTGAATTTTGGCGTTAAAGACCAAGTTTCTATAGTTCCATTCGCCGTTAAAAGCCACACTTAAGTCTACCCAATGACGTGAATAATCCTTACTATCCTGAAATGCATAGTAATAAAAATCATTATCGTGAACATAGCGCTCAATTTGTAAACCCAGTTTTTTAAGTCCCTTTACCCAACTAACTTCTACCGACTGTAAGTTACCACCCGGGCCAATGCCAGCACCTAATTCCTGGCCTTGATTGGTATAGCCTTGTCTTACATTTTGGCTTACGTACCATTCTTTTCCCTGTATGTCATCTGTAATACTTGTTCCCTGCAATTGGGTAACCTCAACCCCAACCAGGATGTTTTCATCCGGTTTTTGTTGAAATGGTAAAAGCTTTCTTAACCCAAAAATATAAGCACGTGATTCATTTGGATTTAACAATGATTGTTCAAGATCCAATGTGTTGTTATAATGTCCGTATTCGAAATAAATTTCGGCATGTTCTTGTGGCCAAAGCCAGCGCATAAACATTGAGCTTATCCTGTCTTGTTTGTTGATAGGTTGGTCGGGCGCAGTTGTCTTGTTAACAGTAGAGAAAAAAGGCAAATAATCGCCAATGCCGCTTAAATTTTTACCATATGCTTGTTGGGCCTGATCAAAACCTAAAAACAATCCCGGAACCCATTTAGGTTGCCATGTTATAATTACCCCTGATAGATAGCGCCAATTTGTGGGCTTAGGCACGTATAGGTTAGTACCAAAAAAAGTTTTATCAGGCACCAATGGTGCAAAACCTGAGCTTTTTGGGTTTCCGCCAATCATCATACCTTCAAAAGAGCCTATAGGAGTGTTTATTGGTTTTAATGTATTTAAGGTAAAATGGGGGAAACCAGGAGCGGTATTACTCATTAACAGCGAGTTTCTGATACCAGGGCCCCACCATAAGTTTTCTGTAGATACACCTGCCGATATGCCTTTATAATTTAACCTTATACTGCTTTGCCCCCAATATGCTTTTGTGTAGGCCTGAGTACCAAATCTCACAGGCAGGTCCACATTGTTATAAATATCGTAATACCTGGCAAAGATAACGTCGTATTGATTTTTATCAAAAGTGTCAAATGGTTGGTTTGCCGCACTCACAAACTCGGGTCTTAACTGGACGGATAACGGACCATATTGTGCAAAAAAACCTATGCTAACCATTGCTTGAAAACCCTTTGCCGGTATCATCGGGCCATCGTTCCACCCATAAGGGTGATTAGAATTTCCTTGTGTTTGAATGTTAAATGGTAAAAGAGCTGTCCTTAACAAGCCGTTTTTACTTACCCATGTGGCGCCTGTATCCAGACCTTTTTCTGTATTGTCAGGGAAGTAAGCATTTTTATTGATATAACCCGGATAAAGCGGGCGTATAGTAAACGAAACCGAAGTATCAACATTTCCCAGCAATTGTAATCGCCTGTAATAGTCTTCGATCGCTGTGGTTCCAACAGGTAAGGATTGGGAGCGTGCGCTAAATTGAATACCAATTAACGAGACACATATAAGAGTAAACTTTACTATTTTCATAGGGTTGTTGCTTTGATATTTATGTTATCAACAGACCAACTTTCGTCGCATTTCTGATCGGGTGCATTGCTTTGCACCAACTTATCTAAGCATTGTAGTACAAGCGTACTGCTGGTGTGGGTAAATGTTTTTGTAATTTTATATTGTGTTGTAGTGTTTGAGCCGGTTAAGCTGCAAGCTCCGGGCAAATTAATTTTATATGCACCTTTTTTAGGATTGTTATAATTATTGGGATAATTGAGCGGATATGACTGCGGCGAACAAAAATTTCCAGCAGCACATATATCGTTTGAAAATGTGGTGTTGATATAGGTCTTTCCGTCTACCAGCATTTGCCAAATATCCGGTCCGTCAGGAGCTGTCTTATTTCCATCCCAACTATCATGAATGTATAAATCAAAAGAGATAGTTATCAAATCGTGCTTGGGCAGGCTATTAAGGGTTAACTTAAAATTTCCGGCGTTAGCATTGCTGTTGTACTGGCCAAGTACAGCCGAGCCGTTAAATTGACCAAGTATAGCATTATCTATGTTGGCTATGTTGCCTGATTCAAAATCATTATTATACACAACTGTATCGCTATTAACGTGTGTTTTGCAAGAAAACATAAAAACAAATAGGATGGGGTACAGTAGCTTTTTATTCATTGATTAAATTTTGATATTCATTAATCGTCAAGAACCATAAATATTATAAAATGTTTTTATTGGCAATTTGTTTTATTGTATTTTAACTACCTTAATTAAATAGCAATTACTATATCGTCTAAAAAGCGTTTTCTTCGCCTTTAACAGCATTCCAAACCGTTAGAAATATTATCTTAAAGTCAAGCAAAAAAGACCAATTTTCTAGGTACCATACATCAGCCTCAACGCGTTGAAGCATAGCTTCGGTAGTTTTGGTTTCGCCCCTTAACCCGCAAATCTGCGCATAACCTGTAATACCCGGCTTAAGAAAATGCCTTACCATAAATTTGTCAATAAGCTGTGAGTATTGTTCAGTGTGGCTTATCATATGCGGCCTTGGCCCTACAACAGACATGTTACCTATTAACACATTAAAAAATTGTGGTAATTCATCCAAACTCGTCCTTCGTAATATAGCACCTAATTTTGTAACACGTGTATCGTTGCGTGTAGCTTGTTTTTTGTCAGAATCTTGATTTACCCTCATGCTCCTAAATTTATAGCATTTAAAAGGTTTATTATCTCTTCCCGATCTGACTTGCACAAAAAACACCGGGCCTTTAGAGTTTAATTTTATTAAAACCGCCAGTATTGGCAATAACCAGCTAAAAACAAAAAGAATTATGAACAGTGAAAACAATACATCGAAAATACGCTTTAAAAACCGGTTCAACATATTTTCAAGCGGCTCAGGCCTTACTGATATTACAGGTATATGCCCAAAATTTTCTATATAAGTAGGTCTTTTGGCAAAATCATAATACTCCGGTACAAATTTAAATCTGATCAAATTTTTATCCGCTTCTATCATCAATTGTTCTACCTGGGATGATTCTGAAACCGGTAAAGTGCAAAATATTTCATCTATATTATTTGTTTTTACAAATTCCATGCAATCCGAAATACCGCCTGCATATATATCGTTAGGAAGAATCACTTTGGTATCGTCATAAAAAAAACCTTTTAGTTGATAACCTAATCCCGGATTGCCTGCAAAAAAATGATACAGATCTTGTCCAATATGTCCTCCCCCAACAATAACAAACGTTCTGTTATCTATTAAAGCTGCCCGCTCACTCTTACGTATACTTAAAAAAATGAGTTTCCATACACTCAGCAAAAATCCAAATAAAACTAATGAGTATATCAAATATTCGCGGGTTATAAAGTACGATTTTGCACCTATTATGATAATTACCGTAAAGCTTGCAATACTTAAAAAAAGAAGATATGTCTTTATTACACTCTGGTAAGTTTTTATAGAATCCTTATTTAAAACATGTTCGTACAGGCCGGTAATGTTTGCGGCTAACAGCCAAATCAAATTAAAAATCAGTACAATTGGCAAATAATGATTACTTGTCCAAAACAAGAAGGTATTATCAGCAAAAATATAAGCTAAAATCATGCTTATGTTAAGTATGATATAGTCAACTGTTAGGTTAATTGCTTTTATAAAAGTAGTATATCTGTGAATCATCAGATTTTATTTACACCAGCCCGAATACAATTTAATTAAACAAACAATGAACAGCACAACACGTCAAATATAACAGCCATGGTATAAACTATACTGTCATATCTATCAAAACAATTTTATCATTGTCGATTTTTTAATATTATGGCTTGTTGCTTACAAATATAATACTATTACAAGCAGAGTACAATCAAATTTATAAATTTTACTATAGCAAAATGTTTATAAAAAAAATTTATACTTTAACAGAATGATAATAAAATTACTATAGAGAAATATTTATAAAGTTTTTATATAATTTAACTAAATGATAATAAAATATTGTTATAAATGACCATATTTTATGTCATCAACCAGTTGCAAAGGTTCGGTGACTAAGGTTAAAGGCTCCTTGCCATTATATTTTTCATTTATAAAGCTTTTTATTTCAGAAATAAACACTTTTTCGTCGAAGCTCATAGCATGATTCCTTATAAATAAAGGATCAAATTCTAATTGATTAAATTTTTCTACGGCCTCACATAAAGATTCAACTGTTTGACTATCAAAAAAAATCGCTGTTGATTTTAGTGAATTTTTAACATACGGTATCATTGTCGATTCAATCCCTCCCTTCCCGTATGCAATTACCGGCCTGCCCGACGCATTGGCTTCTAATGGAGTTATACCATAATCTTCATGCTGTGGAAAAATCAACGCTTTACAGTTAGAATATATGTCCGCCAATTCTTTATTTGACAGGCCAGATTTAAACATAATGTTACTATTGGCCATCGCTTTCAATTCATCAGCTTTTGTGCCGCTTCCAACAATTATTAATTCCAAGCCCAATTTATTGAAAGCATCAATTGCAAGATCCACCTTCTTATAATATTCAAACCGTGAAACTAATAAAAAGTACTTTTTGGGTTTATCAGAAATATAAAATTGGCTACATTTTACGTCAGGATGAATGATTTTTACTTCATTCACTTTATAGGCTTTTTTAATTTTTTCAACGGTCTCTTTAGAATTGCCTATAAAATAATTTCCTTTTTGCGCTTCTTTTGCATCAATTCGTTTTAAGTATTTTATTACCGTTTTAAACACTAATTTTTTTAAACCTTTGGCGTTGATGTATTGGCTGTATGATTCCGGCTCCCAGGCTAATCTAAAAGGAGTATGAGTATACATAAAAATTTTAGATGAGCGATCAATGTTTGCGTATTTTGCGCAATGCGTATTTGAAACTATAACGACATCATAACCTGTTACCTTTAAACGTTGCATTGCCCAAATACCAAATGGAAAAAATAAAGCGTGCATAATTTTAACACTTTTAGCCAGCATTTGAAATTTGGACGTAATTATGTTAAATTTTTCAAATTCCGGATAGGTATCATTTTTAATATAGGCTAACGTATATACGTCTGCTTCAGGAAAAGCTTCAAGCATTGTAAGTACCACTTTTTCTGCCCCCCCCCTTCTAATCAATTCGTCATGAATAATTGCTACTCTCATTTAATATATATTATTTTACTGTACGCAAAAAACTTTATATCTAAAAGTCTTTATAACACTTTTAGGTTTCGTTATGAGCGACTAATTTCTGTTTGCTTTTATACTGTTTATAACGGCTAGATCAATTCTTCAAAAAAACAATTTAGTAATAAGGTTTTATTAAAGGCTTACAAAAGTATTGCTTTTTCAATACTTTTGTTTATTTAAAATAATAAAAACTATGAAAAAATGCTTTCTATTAAATGTAAATGATCTTTTACGGATTTGTCCCAGGTAAATTTTGCTGCCTGTTTATTTCCTTTATTTATCAATTCGTTAATCTTTTCATCATTATTAAGTAGTTCTGATATTTTATTATATATATCAGCTACATCAAGCGGGTCAAAATAGGAAACAGCATCGCCGCATATTTCCGGAATGCAAGTTGTATCCGATGTGGTAACAGGGCAATGATTTGCCATTGCCTCTAATGGCGGTAACCCAAAGCCTTCATAAATAGATGGAAATATAAATAATTTAGCACTGTTATAAATGCTATCCATGTCACCATCATCTATATATCCGGTAAATATTATATTGTTTTTAATCCCGTCATTCACTTCTATAAAATCAAAAAGTTGTTTGTCACCTGTTATAAAACCATCTATTTTTCCGGCTATAACCAATTTATAGTCATTTTGTAATTGCGGGCTCAGCTGTAGATATGCCTTTAAAAATCTACCCAGATTTTTATGCGGCTTTACATTGCCTACATATAAAAGATACTTATCCGGTAGTTTATATTTATTCTTAACCATTTCATAATTGTAAACATTTGGGGGCGTATTGACGCCATTATAGATTACCTTAATTTTCCCCTGCTTACAATTCGTGTATTTTAAAATTTCATTTTTTGAAAAACCAGAAACAGTGATTATTAGATCGCTGACACTGACTGCCTTGTTCATAATCAATCTTGCATATAATTTCTGCTTGGTTGTTAAAGTATCATAATGGGCTAAATGGTAAACGTCATGGATAGTTACAAGCCTTTTTTTTGCCTTTATGGGTAAAAACGGCACGTTATAGTGTGGTGACCAAAACACATCGCATTCAGGAATTATTTTTCTGTAAGATAATTGCTCTTCGATAGAATATATGGGGGCGGTAAAGCTAATAATTTTTGCCCTATCGCTTAATTCATGCAATTCTTTTAAATCGCCAAGCAGCGTAAAATCGGCTATTGGAAGTAAGCGGGTAAGCAAATTTTTTAAATATGTACCAATCCCAGAACTGTTGTACATTCTTGCGTCTACGGTGATATGCATTTTAGAGCTATTCTTTTAAATTATGTAACCCAAACACCACTCCGCTTTTTTTTACATCTGATAAAACCAGTGTATGAGCTCCAATTGTAACATCGTCTACTATTTTTACAGGACCCAATATTGAAGAATTACATCCTATATAAATATTTTTACCCAGTTGTGCGGCTTTGATTTCTTTGCTTTCAATTACTCCAATTGTAACGCCTTGAAATATGGTACAATTTGCTCCGATCCGACAACTGCGATGGATTATAATTAAAAATGGGTGCGGCAACCTTAAACTTGCTAAGGAATTGATATCTTGAAAACTATCCGGATGAATTTCGCAATGATATATCGATTGATTAAGTTTCCTGATTAATTTAAAAGGAAACTTTACATAAAACTTTTTTTCAAAATACAACGTCATTATTACAATCCTTGCATGAAAAGTATTAATTTTTAATATGCTTTTTAGATCTTTTAACATATAAAGTAACTTTTATTAAGATATTATAACGCGAGTTGTTTAACCACATTACTTTGATAAATGGCATAGTTTAGGCCAAGCGCAATAAAAACCCATAAAAACATTGAATATACAGGTGCAACAGTTAGCATAGCAGATACATTAAATAAAAAACCTGTTATAAACATTTTTCCATATCGACCGCAATTGCGGGCTCGCCAAAGTTTTCTAAACGATGCGATCAAAAAATAAAATAATGTAAGGCCACCAATTGCTCCCTGTTCACTTAATACTATTGAGAACAAATTTTGTGGGAAAGTGCCCGGACTGAGGGTTTCGCCAAAAACCTCTATACCCATTTTAAATTCATGCTTATACATATAATAAATGCTATTGCCAACACCCACACCTGTAAGCCAATTGTCTTTAAAAATTTGCAACCCAATGCCCGAAGTATAACGTCTAAAACTGCCGCTATCTGTAGTATGAGGCGGAGCATTAAAGAAGCTATTTGTTTTAGAAATAAAAAAATATTCAAAATATTCATTAAGCTCAAAATGATTGATGATCACAAAACCTGCCGTCACTATAATCACAATAAAAAAAAGAATTGCTGCTTTAGTTTTAAATGCACTTTTAAAAATGAATGCATTTAAGATTAAAATTAAAGCCAGACCTGCCAAGGTTGTTGAAAATGTAAAAATCAACGATACAATATTTATAGCAATTAAAAAGTACCAAAGATTTTTGCTAAACATTTTTTTTGAGTACCAGGCAAATAAACATATCCAGGTTTGATATAAAACATAAAAACTGGGTTCCTGGGATAATCCCGAACTACGAAAAACATATAGGTGTTTTGCCTGAATAAACGAAGGGAGATATCGTACAGGATCGAAAATTAACATTGCCAACACAGAATACCCTGCTATACAAGTGCCTATAATAACCGTAGTTTTTAAAATTCTTTCAAAGTTTTGATATATGTACAGTGATCCCGTTATTTCATTAAAGGCTGAAAAATTAAAGAACATATAGATAAGTTGGAGCAGCGGGAATATATAAAAGTTAAATTTAAAGGACGTTGCCTCAGGATATTTTAAATAAAACCCAGTCGGGTA
>JAQBOP010000398.1 GCA_028287975.1 Mucilaginibacter sp.
TAACCTGCTATTAACATCTGACTTGAAAGGTTATGTAGAAAAGCCTAATTATTATTTTACCAAAGAGGATGATGATGAAGTAAATAAAGCTTTAGACAACCTGATGCTGACACAGGGATACCGCAGGTTTGAATGGAAAGAACTGAATAATACGGTAAGTACTAAACCCGCTTTCCCGGTTGAAGGCTTGGGTGTGAACATATCAGGTAAGGTAACAACGCTTGGCCATAAACCTTTGCCGGAGGCCAATGTAATGCTGACCGCGCTAAAAGCGGGGGTTACCAAAATTACGACCAGCGATGCTAATGGCAGGTTCAGTTTTGGCGGCATCTTCATGACCGACAGCATTAAATTCACCATACAGGCAAGGACTGTTAAGAATAGTGACAAGACAATTGTAATTCTCGATAGTATTCCCAAATTACACTTAAACAAAAACCCAAATTTTCCTGACGTCAGCACTAATGTTACTGCTACACTTAAAACTTACATTGATAATGGTAAAAAAGAAGATGACATCTATGAAAAGCTGGGTCAGCTGGATAAAGTACACCGCTTGCGCGAAGTACAAATAAGAGCAAAGAAACTAACTCACGCGCCCTATTCTTACCAGGGGCCGTTACGTATTCCGGAAGGCCTTTCTGATCAAACATATATTCCACCGGCAGATGTAGCGCCCCTGGAAATGTCGTTAGGTGCCTATTTGCAACATGAGTTGCGCGGGGTAACGTTTAGAACGTCTATCAGGGGCGGCACAGTCGTTACTAATTCTCCGTTTGGCATGGTTCCACTGGCAGGTTTTGTTCCGTTACAACTTATTGTTGACGGACGGGCTATAAGCGATCCAAGAGAAGTATCCGATTATCTTGACGGTAATACTGTAGATATTGATCAGATAGCTAAAGTAGAAGTAGTTCGAACCAGTCCTTCACTTATCAATGCATTGGGACACCCATCTTTAATAATCTATACCAAAAGGGGATATATCAGAAAAATATATAATCCTGCTATGGTTAACATCACCCCAAGAGGTTTCAACAAAGTACGCGAGTTTTATTCGCCACGTTACGATAAGCCGGGTAATGCTGATAAGCTACCCGACCTGCGTACCACTGTTTACTGGAACCCATACCTGAAAACAGACGTCGCAGGTAAAACCAACTTTTACTTTTTTAATCCCGATGGCCCCGGAACTTACCGCGTGGTGGTAGAAGGCATTAATGCGGCGGGCGAGTTGGGCAGGCAGGTGTATAAATATGTTGTTGAGTGATCAAATTTTAATAAATTGTATTTTCCTGCAAAAAATTGACGGCAATTGACGGAATATGACGGCGATTTGCATTTTGATGGCGCAATATGCCCCCTTTTTCGCGCCAAAAAGTAAGTGCCGAAGTGATTCGCCTTATCCTAAAAAACAACCAATTTGCAATTAACTGACTATTAATTATATAGCCCAATGTTACAGTTAAATTTCCAGACGAATAAGTTGATCCATTTTGTTTCACTGATTTTTAGCAAACAATTTATTATCAGCTATTTAGCTCAAAATCTTGTTTCACTTGTTTCATTTGTTTCACACTTTCGTGAAACAAACATCCTGTTTAGCCCTGTTCTTCCAGCATATGGATGGTGAGGCGCTCAAACTCGGTGATAAAGTCTGTATAATGCTCGCCGGTACCCGGTCCGCTAAAACCGGTATGGATCTTACGTACATCGCCTTTCCGGTCGATCATAATGGTAGTAGGGAAGCCCAAGATCTTTGCCATCATCGGCAGGCTTTTGGCCGGGTCGCCATTGGCAGGGGTATAGCCGGTAATTAATAACGGGTAGGGTATGTTAAAACGGGTTTTGAGTTGCGTCAGCGTCCTTTGCGACTTGGCAAAGTCGGTAGTACGCTCATATGCCAGGCCGATAACCTCAACACCCTTTGAATGGAACTTCTTGTAATAGTTAACCATGTAGGCGGTTTCGTCCATACAGTTAGGACACCACGAGCCTAAGATCTGCACAATGACCACTTTGTTCTTATATCGTTTATCAGTAAGTGATACCTTGTTGCCGTTGATGTCTTTAAAGGCAAAAGCCAGTTTTTTATAGCCCGGCTTAAGCGCAGTCAGCGAAAAAGGATCCGGTAATTTGGCGTTCGGGTTTTTGACGCCGCTCCAGTCGTCCACGCTGGTAAGGCCGGCGTAGAACTTGCCTGCGGTTATTTTATCGCCATTGATCTTTGCGGTAAACAGGTAATCGTGCCCGCCATCAAAAGTGGACAGGTACAGCTCATTGCCTGTAATAACACCTTCCAGGAAACGGTAATCGCCGGTTGTAGACAAGAACGTGCCGGTAACTTTTGCGCCAACCTGTTTAAACTCGCCAACTGTAAGGTCCGTTTTGCCATCACTCACAAACGGGACCGACCATCTGCCGGTGATATTGGCCGCCGGCTTTTGCGGAGTTTTAAATCGCCATGACGTGTTCGGCGTAGCTGAAAAATTCATTATGGTATACTTGGTGCCGCCATTCTTGATCCATTTACCAGTGAGGTTGCCGGCGGTTAGTTTTAATCTGAACTCAGAATCAAACAAAGGCATATGTATAAAAACAGAATCGCCTTTATATTTTACATCAGTTACCTTAAAACGTTCGGCGCCGTTAATAATGGCTAAATGGGTTTGCCCTGCAACGTTACTTACCTCAAAATTGAAAGGGATCTCGACGCCTTTAGCTGTTTTGGTCGCGCCGCGCCATATGCCGGTTTTAAGCAAGGCTTGGGCGTTAACAGCAGTATACGTTAGCGTGAAGCAAAATATAATTAAGAACGATCTGATTTTCATGGTAGATAGATTAATACACATCAAAATTAAAGAAAATAGCCGCTTTATTTCAGCACCTCGCGGGATATGACAATGCGTTGAATTTCTGATGTGCCCTCATAGATTTGCGTTATTTTGGCATCGCGCATTAAACGCTCAACATGATATTCTTTTACAAAGCCATATCCGCCGTGGATCTGAACAGCCTCAACCGTAGTTTTCATAGCCGTTTGCGACGCGTATAACTTAGCCATTGAGCTTGCCTGGGCATAGGGCAGGCCCTGGTCCTTTAACCACGCCGCTTTCAGGCATAGCAAACGCGAGGCCTCAATTTCGGTAGCCATATCTGCCAGTTTAAATTGAGTAGCCTGCAGATCGGCTAAAGCTTTACCAAAAGCTTTGCGTTCTTTAGCATAATTTAAAGCCAGCTCGTAAGCACCGGAAGCTATCCCCAATGCCTGTGCCGCGATGCCGATACGTCCGCCTTCTAAAGTAGTCATGGCGAATTTAAATCCGAATCCTTCTTCGCCTATACGATTCTCCTTAGGCACTTTAACATCATTAAAATGCAACGAATGGGTATCAGAGCCGCGGATCCCCATCTTGTTCTCTTTTGCACCCACAGTAAAGCCGGGCATGCCTTTCTCAACTATTAAAGCATTAATACCGTTGTGCCGTTTACTGGCATTGGTTTGCGCCATTACCAGGTAGGTTGATGCGGTACTGCCGTTTGTTATCCAGTTTTTGGTGCCGTTAAGCAGATAATGATCGCCCATGTCGATAGCGGTGGTCGACTGTGCCGTGGCATCCGACCCGGCATCCGGTTCGGATAAACAAAAAGCGCCTATAACTTCACCTTTGGCCAATGGCACCAGGTATTTTTGCTTTTGCTCTTCAGTGCCATATTTTTCCAACCCGTAACATACTAATGAGTTATTTACCGATACCACAACCGATGCAGATGCGTCGATCTTTGAAAGTTCCTCCATCACCAATACGTATGAAATAGCATCCATGCCGCTGCCGCCATATTTGGGCGATACCATCATACCCAAAAAACCAAGTTCGCCCATCATTTTAACTTGTTCGGCCGGGAATTTTTGGTGTTCGTCGCGTTCAATTACGCCGGGTTTTAGCTCTGTTTGGGCAAAATCGCGGGCTGCCTGGCGTATCATTAATTGTTCTTCGGAAAGTTC
>JAQBOP010000006.1 GCA_028287975.1 Mucilaginibacter sp.
TTATATCAACCGGAAAGACAAAGATGCATGGCAGGCGCTGGACAACCTGATGCTTACCCAGGGCTGGACCGGCTATGACTGGAACGATGTTTTCGCGCCGGCTAAACCTGTAAAATTCGAAGCCGAAAAAGATTTTAAAATAACCGGTGTAGTGTCAAATGTCTTCAATAAGCCGGTCGCCAACGCCCAGGTATTGATATCATCACAAAAACCCAACTTTATTACAACTACCAATACTGATGAAAAAGGCGTTTATACATTTAAAAACCTGCCTCAAATTGATTCAGGTTCTTTTTTTATACAGGCTAATAATAAGAGCGGAAAAAAAATGGCATTTGGCGCTATCACCGTCAATAAATTTAAAGCACCCAGGGTACCCAAAAGTTTAAGAGGGTCGCAAAATCCCTGGTACGTCAATGCCGATTCAGCCGAGCTAAATTATGCGAAAAGAAAAGCACAAGCGGCAGATGATGCTGAAATAAAACTTACCGGCAGGGTTTTAAAACAAGTAAATATCAAATCTAAAACAATAATAAAGAATACATACAATCCTTTGGGGGCAGGCGAATCCGATTTCGCTTATACTGAAAAGGAGATCAAACAATCGGGGACAATCAATTTATATGATCTGCTAAAACAAAAAGTCCCAGGCTTTAAAGTAACCAACGACGAAAGCAATACAGATGACTTTGGAAACCTTAAAATGACAAAAAAACCTAAAGCTATAAACCCGGCAGTTGGCGCCGGCAGGGATGGTTATGCGACAACAAAAATCAATGGTGAGGTTTGCCTGATAAAAATAGATGGATATGACTTGCCCCTGTCAATTGATGATCCGTACTCGGTTGAGGAATTGATAGAAGAAATGAGCGAGATCAAGATCGCTACTTTAAGCGGGTTGGAAGTGATAGAAAGTATGCCGCTCCGCAATAGGTTAATAGGATTAAAGTTACCTGGTTGCCCCTGGATCGTCTTAACTACCATTAACGGCAATGGTTGGTACAAATCGCCAAAAACCGGCACCATAACATACCGGCCATTACCTGTATTATATCCGCAACAATTTTACAGTCCCAAATACAATGTGGCATCAAATATTATCGAGCCCGATTACCGGTCGACACTCTATTGGGAACCCAATATTAGTACCGATCAAAACGGAAAGGCTAAAGTATCTTTTTATACATCGGATATAAAAGACAAATACACCATTAAAATTTCGGGGATTGATACAAACGGCGGTATTGGCGATGGTAGTTTTAAATTAAATGACAATACAAAAGCCCAAACGTTTTAGTGTTTGGGCTTTTGTAGCTCACATTAAAAATAGAAAAGATTAACAAATTTAATTGGGACAAAAACTCTGTGTTTCTCTGCCTTCTCTTTGCGCATCTCTGTGGTTAAAATTTAAACACAAAGAAACAGAGGAGACACAAGGGTCACAAAGCCAAATACTATTTTGGAAACCTTTTCATTTTTACAGCCTCTTATTTTAATATCCCGTCGATAATGGTTAGTTCCTCATGGCTGAATTTGGTATTCTCCAGGCATTTCAACGAGTCGAGCAACTGCTCGGGCTTGCTGGCACCTACCAGTACAGAGGTTATGCGGTCGTCTTTTAAGATCCATGATAGCGCCATGTGGGCCAGTTTTTGCCCCCGTTGTTGGGCAAGATCATTTAGCTTTTTAACTTTTTCTATTTTATCGGGTGTAATGCTGTTTTCGGTTAGCGAGTCGCCAACTTTCAGGGCTCTTGAATCAGCGGGGATGCCGTGCAGGTATTTATCAGTTAATAAGCCCTGTGCCAATGGCGAGAACGGGATACAGCCTATCCCCTCTTCTTCCAACACATCTAATAAACCATCTTCAACCCAACGCTCAAACATAGAGTATTTAGGCTGATGGATAATGATTGGCGTACCCATCTGTTTTAAAATCTTGATAGCTTCTTTTGCCTCCGGCGCTTTGTAGTTAGAGATCCCCACATACAAGGCTTTACCCTGGCGGACGATCAGGTCGAGCGCGGCCATGGTTTCTTCCAGGGGTGTTTCCGGGTCCGGGCGATGGTGGTAAAATATGTCCACATAATCCAGCTTCATCCTTTTCAGGCTTTGGTCAAGGCTTGATACCAGGTATTTTTTGGTTCCCCAATCGCCGTAAGGGCCGTCCCACATGGTATAGCCGGCTTTTGACGATATGATCAGTTCATCGCGATGGTCCCTGAAATCCGAATGCAGGATCCTGCCAAAATTCTCCTCTGCAGAGCCCGGCGGCGGGCCGTAATTATTGGCAAGGTCGATATGGGTAACGCCATGGTCAAAAGCGGTTTTAAGGATATTGCGGCTATTTTCAAGCTGATCATAATAGCCAAAGTTTTGCCATAAGCCCAATGACACAGCAGGCAGCTTTAAGCCGCTTTTGCCGCTGCGTTTATAAGGCATGGTTTGATATCTTTCTGGTGATGGTAAGTATGTCATGTAGTGATTTATCTTTGAATATTTAATTCCCTCCCTACGGGAGGGGTGTGCCGGACTGTGAAATGGCAGGGAGGGGTTATACGCTATTGCACATACGTTAAACCCCTCCCTACACCCTCCCATTGGGAGGGAATCGCACAAGGCCGTTTCTTTTTCGCCGTAGGCCTTATCAATTTAACCGTTCTTATTAGCTTTCTTAAAATACGTATTAAAAAACATCAAATGATACGAAATAGAGTTTGCCCAATAATCAGAGGTGTGCGCGCCCGGGCGTGAAGTAAAATCATGCGGAATGTTGCGCTCCACCATTTTATCATGCAATATGCAGTTTACCCTGTAAAAGAAATCATCAACACCGCAATCAAACGTAATAGCCAGCGAGTTTGGTTTGATCAGGTACAGCATATTGGTTACGGTGTTCTTCTCCCAGTTGTCCGGATTTTCGGCATAAGTACCCAGGCGTTTCGCCATATCCCAGTTATTAGGGAAAGGGCGGATATCCACCCCACCGCTCATACTTCCTACCGCGCCATAAACGTCCTGGTGCCTTATCGCCAGGTACATAGCACCATGCCCGCCCATACTCAGACCTGATATAGCACGGCCGGTTTTGTTTTTAATGGTCTTATAATTTTTGTCGATGTAGCTTACCAGCTCTTTTGAAACATAGGTTTCGTATTTAAAAGTTGGATCAACCGGGCTGTCAAAATACCAGCCCGTAACGCCGCCATCGGCACAAACGATCATCAGGTGGTATAAATCAGCCCAGATGGCAATGCCGGGGTTGAGCCCGTAAAACTGCTTATAGTTACCACCGGCACCATGCAACAAATACACCACCGGGTACTGTTTGCCTTGTTCATAATCTGCAGGCGTAATCACTATGGCTTTTATTTTTTTGTGCATAGCATCGCTGTAGGTTTCAACGGTATCGACCTTTGCGGCTTTGGCAAAGGTTACCGCCAATAGCAGGAATGCTATCAGTAATAAGTTTTTCTTCATTTGTTATTAGTTAACAGGTGTAAAAGTGATGTCGCGCATATTAATGTGCTGCCAGTTTTCGGCAACCGGAGTAACCGTAATGTTAGTTATGCCGGCTTTATCAATCTTAATTTGACCCAACCTATTTACCTCGTATTTACCGTCATTACCCGTAGCTTTAGCTGTTGCCTTTAAAGACTGGTTTCCAACCTGGATAATAAATGAATTACCTTCGGTTACTGCACCTATAGGTGCCTCGACTACATAGGTGCCCGCTTTGGTTATCTTGATCTGCCATGAAGCCGTAGCTTTAGCATTGGTCCAGTAACCCAGGTTAGGCGGGGTATGTTCAGATTGCACACCGCCTTTGGTATCAGCATCGGCGGGGCTCAGAACAAACGAGCCATCCGCATTTGCAGAAGGGATCACTGTCTCAACATCAGGTTTACCTTTGATCAGCAATTTAATAACCGTCGCGTCTTCATTCAGCGCAGCTGAAGGAACAGAAATTGAAAGCCCATCGGCTACCTTTTTGAACTTTAAAGACGTACCATTAGCCAAAAGTTTAGCAGATAAGGCCTGATTTTTCAATCCCGGCACTAATAGCTCACCATTGGTTGGCCAGTTAAATACACTCAAATACAAAGTAGTATTACCATCAGCCATTTCTTTGGTAGTACATCTTCCCCACGGTAATTTACGGAAAGGGCTTGCCGTAGTACCATAAATTGCTTCGCTGTTCACCTTCATCCAGCCCCCCATGTCTTTCAATCTTTCTACAATAGGCTCCGGGATCTCACCGGTTGATTTAGGGCCGATATTCAGCAGGTAATTACCGCCTTTTGAAGCAATATCCACCAAATTACGGATCAGCGTTTTGCTCGATTTCCAATGATCGTCATAGGTTTTAAATCCCCAGGTATCATTCATGGTCATACAGGTTTCCCAATAACGGCCGGGGATGCCGGTAGCGGGTATGTATTGTTCGGGGGTTTCCAGGTCGCCCTCAACACCACCGCCTAACCGGTTGTTGGTAATAATGTTTGGATGATCTTTAAGCAGCGGTGTGATCTTAGCGGCGCGCTCTTTGGTCATATCGGTAGGTACGTCCCACCAAAGTTCGGCTACATCGCCATAATTGTTCAAGATCTCTTTTATTTGCGGGATAGCTACTTTATCCAGGTAACTGTCAAAGCTGCCGTCTTGCTTTTTATCCCAATGGCCGCCGGCAGCTGCACCACCCGCGTTGTTCCAGTCGTTAGCCTGCGAATAATAAAAGCCCAGCTTCATGCCGTACTTGCGACAGGCATCGGCCAGCATTTTTATAACATCCTTATGGTAAGGACTTCTTTTTACAATGTTCCAGTCGCTGGCTTTCGAGTCGAACATGGCGAAACCATCGTGGTGCTTGGTGGTGATCACAATGTATTTTATGCCTGCGGCTTTAGCCATCAGCACCCATTTTTCAGGATCGTATGCTGTAGGGTTAAAATCCTTGGCATAAGCCTGGTAAGTATCCACCGGGATCTTCTTATCATGCATGATCCATTCGCCTAAACCGGGCACCTTCTCGCCCTCGTAAACGCCTGCCGGAACGCTATATACGCCCCAATGAATAAACATGCCAAACCGGGCCTTGCTCCACCACGCCATCCGATTGGGTTCGACAATGGCATGTTTGTTTATACTTTTCTTAGGGATTGGTTTGCCCGGCTCATAGGCCTTGGCCATACCGGTATTTAGCATCAGGGCAGCGGCCAGCATGGCGGTGCCAAAAGCAGTATATTTTCGCATTACTGAGTTATTTGGTTATTGGTTATGTTGTCAAAGTTAAACTTTTGGCGCCCATCCCGGCTCATAGGTACGGCTCCATAATTTTTCTGCTTCCGGATCATTCAATATATGCGCGTTCTTAGGGTCAAGGTGCAGGTCGCGGCCCACGCGCCAGGCAATATTGCCCAACTGCATGGCGACAACACTCCTGTATCCCAACTCCACATCGCAATTTGGTTTTTTATTATCGCGGATACTTTCTAAAAAGTTAGCCACATGCTGCGCGTCCATACCTAAGCTCGGGCTTGCGGTATTACGTCCCTGTATGCCGGCATCCTCTGCAGGGCCTTGTTTTTTTACCTCTTTTACCACCTTGCCGTTTTGGTCGTACACGGTATATTCCTCGCCATCACTCCGTACGCTGCCGTTATCGCCATAAAATATTACGCCGCGGTCTTCGCCCTCTATTTTCATTCCGTTCGAGCTGCGGTTTTCCCACATCAGGGATACGCGGCCGGGGTAATCCATCGTGACTATTTGCGTGTCCGGCGTTTGCCAATCATCTTTAAACTGGTACCTGCCACCTACGGATGATACGCGGGTCGGGAAATCTACATTCAGTCCCCAACGTGCCAGGTCAACTTCGTGTGTGCCGTTATTCAGGGCTTCGCCAGTACCGTAGTTCCAGCGCCAATGCCAGTTATAATGGATCAAACCATCCTGGTAAGGCTGGCGCGGGGCGGGGCCCTGCCATAGCTCATAGTTCAGCCAATCAGGTACGGGGGCAGGTTTCAATGTAAGTGCTTTACGGTTATTGGTGTACCAGGCTTTTGCAAAATACACGCGGCCGATAATCCCGTCGTGCAGCTCCTTTACGCATTGAATAGCTAACGGCGCCGACCTGCGCTGCGCACCCATTTGTACTATCCGGTTATATTTACGGGCAGCGGCTACGGCCATTTCTCCTTCGTGCGGATTGTGGCTCACTGGTTTTTCAACATATACATGTTTGCCTGCCTGGCAGCCCATAATAGCCATCGGCGCGTGCCAGTGATCGGGGGTTGCTATATAGATGGCGTCAATGTCTTTGTCCTGCATTACCTTGCGCACGTCGCCCTCGCCTTTGGGCGAGTTGCCATTGGCAGCCGCGGCCACCTTTTTTTGCGTAATTGGGATGGTTCTTGAATCCACATCGCACACGGTATTGACCAGGCAATTTGGCTGTTTGGCAAACGTGGTACACATACTGCCGCCACGGCCGTTAAGCCCGATAATAGCTACGTGAATACGATCATTGGCGCCTATTATACGGTTATAGCTTTTAGCAGTGAAGCCAAAAGTTTTGCCGCCTAAAGCCAGGCCGCCGGTAGTAATTGCCACTTTTTTTATGAACTCTCTTCTTTTCTCCATGGGTAATACAATATGGGTTGATATTAAGTTGGTTTGGAAAATAAAGTTACAACTATTTAACTACGGTGGTTAAAAATTGGCGGCGTGTTTTGTAATAATTTGAATACGAAAAGGGTATGGGCTATGTCAATTTCGAGCGACAGCCGGTAGCTTATTACAGGTAAATCGCCGACCTGTCTTGTATAGATCTCTTGCGTTAGCCCTTTTAGCACAGACCTGGCTATAAAAGCAAATGAGACATCAATGCCTGTTATGAAGACTTTATGAACGATGGCCACCACAGCGGCGTTGTAGGCTTACGTGTAGCTTATGGCTTTGGGTTATAAAAAATGTTATTAAGTAAAAGGCCGGCCCAACAGACCGGCTTTTTTTATAATCTCATTTTCTTCACTGGTCGAAGTTTAATAAAATGTAACTTCGTCCCGTAATGTAGCAAGCATTCTGCTTGCGAGGTATATTCTGCAAAGCAAGTTGAAAACTTGCCTCATTTTAGATCTAAGTTACGCTTCGCTAAACTTAGACCAGCGGGGAGGTATTAGGTGGATATTAATTGTTGTTATTACTATATAATTTACTAAAGCTGTAAAAGGCCCGATAAATAATTAATATAAAAGCTATTGCTGATGTTACAGCAGCGCAAATGAATAGCTCCTGGCGGAAAGGAACAGAAATATGGTTAACTTTTACAAATAAAAGTGCCACATAAAAAAAAGCAGAAGCGAAAATCATTCCCCAAAATAAAGACTTTGAGTTTAGCGTTTTAATTGAGAGTTTCATATTTTATAACGGTTTGGTTTATTTAAACATAATCAAAAATTAAAAAATCTCAAAAAATATTTTTTTTAAATCAAACCGCTGTGCTGGCCCCCTCACTGTCGAAGTTTAATGAAATGCAACTTCGTCCTGTAATGCGGCAAGCATTCTGCTTGCGAAGTGTGGAGGGCAACTTTAGGTATGCTGCAAACAACTCTGTCACCACCGGCCAAAACCAGATCTTAAAAAGGTACTTTATGTTGATCTTTCAGTATAAGATCAATACGATTAAGAAGTAAGAATACATAAGGCTACTACGATTAGTACAACATCGGGGTCTCGTTTGGATTTAAGTTAACCCATAAAATCCTCGGTTTGCAAAATACCGAATTCACCAATCGTTCCATAGGAACGAGACTAAATAGTGTGTTATTTGCTACCGACCAGACGTCCTGATGGGACGAAAAAAGTGCTTTTTAGCGTACCATAGGTACGCCTCGTTGGTAGAAATGAATATCAAACATCCCTTTTACGTTCTATCGGAACGTTTGGTGGTATTGAAGATGCTATGTAACACTTGTTTAAACGATATTTTTAAGCGAGAGATGTGGGTTAACTTAAACCGTTGGAAGACCCTGAAGGGACGGAATTTACAAAATTCCAAGTCTTCAAAAATTGCGTTTATTTAGCTATGACACTTAGCAGGGACTCGCGGTAAGATCTCGAAACAGGTATTTTATTTCCGGCGATGGTTATTTGATGATTTTCAATTTTGTCAATCTTTGAAAAAGCTACAATATAAGATTTATCAACCCGCATAAATTGTTCTGCAGGCAACCTGGATAAGACTTCACTAAATTTAATCCGAACAAGGGTCTGTTTATTTGTTTCATGGAAACTTGCATAATTATCCTGTGCTTTAATATATAGCAGGTCATCTATATTGATGCGTACCCATTGGTACCCATCTTTTACAAACAGTTCCTTTGTATTATTTACAGGCTTTTCAGCAGATACTTTCAACCTGCTTTGAGCAAGGTGGCATGCCTGTAAAAAGCGATTAAAGGTAATTGGCTTCAAAAGGTAATCAGTAACACCCAAATCAAAACCTTTTAAGGCATGTTCGGCATACGCCGTTGTGAAAATTACCTGGGCCTGGTGCCTTATAAGGTTTGCAAATTCCAATCCTGACAAATCAGGCATATTAATATCTGTAAGAATAAGATCCACTGGTTCACGCATAGCATATGACAATGCATCAGTAGCACTCAAAAAAGTTGCCTTCAGGTCAATAAAAGGAATTTTTTGCGCATGATCACGTAAAATATCAAGCGCTATGGGTTCATCATCTACGGCAATTACATTAATCATACGGTAATTTCAAAAATATTTTTTCCTTTTACTGATTCTCACTACTGTAATTAATTAACAAGTTTAACTGAAAGAACAGCCTGATAGGTTAAATCTGTCTTTTCGCACTTTAGCTTGTAATTCTTATCATATAATAGGTCCAGTCGTTTCCTGGTATTAGCTATGCCAGTATTATTTCCCTCTAATTGAAAATCATTTTTAACGCTATTGGTTATATTCATGTTTAACTCTCTTTCAGAAATTTTTATGCTCATGTTAACAAAACAAGAATGGTCAATACTGATTCCATATTTGAAAGCGTTTTCAATAAACGGAAGCAATAACATAGGAGCTATTTTTTTATCACCCTTATAATCATCTATCGCAGTTTCAATCTGAATAGTGTCTTTTCGCGGCAAACGTACATTTTGAAGATAAATATAATTTTTCACAAAATTTAACTCATCCGACAAAGGAACCATATTTTCATTAGCTTCTGCCAAAGTATAACGCATCATATCCGACAGGATTTCGATTGACTTTGAGGTAAGTACGGCTTTTTCTGATAATGCCGTGCCGTAAAGGTGATTAAGGCTATTAAAGAAAAAATGCGGGTTTAATTGCGCCTTTAAGGCGTGTAACGTATTCTCTGTTTTTTGGAGCTGCAATTCTTTAAATCGAAATATCCTGTCAATATACTTACGGCCTAAAGAATAAAGAATAATATATCCAACTAAACCGGGTACAATTTTAGCATCGCCCAGATTAATCCGGGCGATAAAGAAAAAGGACTCCAATGAATTTTGTGTTAATACATCCAAAAAAGAAACAACTATTGCCCAAATAACAACAGCCGCGAAAGCAGCAATAATTCCTTTTAAAACCGAATACCTTCGGAAAACGAACCAGTAGGTCAGATCTACAATTGGGATAAAGGAAAGGCTTAAAAAGATTCTAGTAACAGACCCATAATATGTCCAATGCCATTCATGAAATAGCGAAAGCACTCTGACCATAATTAAAAAGACGATGATCAGATGACAGATCAATGGTATCCAAAAAATTTTATTCGGTTTCATAGTTTTTTGTTTTTTCAAAAGAAGCCATTAATTATAACGACAAGAAAAAAATGTGGCGAACAAGCATTGAATTGAACCCTTCAGGTTGAAAAAATGTGGTGAATTAACCATGAGATAACTAAAAAAGCCTCAAATATATTATGAGGCTTTTTTGAACGAAGTTCGTAATATAACTTAACTCAATACCCCTCACTGGTCTAAGTTTAGCGAGGTGGAAGAGAAAATACAAACCAACCGAATTACAAACCAATCATCGCCAACCCAACTCCGGTGCAACATGCTCCAAAATAGCGGACAGCACATGGACATTGTAATCAACACCCAAAGTATTCGGTATCGTCAGCAGCAAGGTATCCGCTTCCTGTATCGCTTCGTCCTTAGCCAATTCTTTGATCAGCTGATCGGGTTCGGCAGCATAGCTTTTTCCAAATACCGCCCGTTTATCAGCCTCGATGTAACCAAAACTGTCGGCCGCTTTTCCCTGCTGTCCAAAGTAATACCTATCCTGCTCGGTTACCAGTGCAAAAATAGAGCGGCTTACCGATACCCTGGGTTCGCGTTGGTGCCCGGCGTTTTTCCAGGCTTCTTTATATAGCCTGATCTGTTCTGCCTGCTGGACATGAAAAGGTTTACCACTTTCATCAAATTTCAAAGTCGAGCTTTGCAGGTTCATGCCCTGCTGGGCCGCCCAAACGGCTGTTGCGTTAGAACCGGCTCCCCACCAGATCCGTTCGCGCAGTCTGTCCGAATGCGGTTCCAGCCGTAACAAGCCCGGCGGATTAGGAAACATGGGGTAAGGATTAGGCTGGGCAAAACCGGCACCATCCAATCTTTCTAAAAACTGCAAAGCTTTTTGTCGTCCCATATCCGCATCGGTTTCTCCCCCGGCAGGTTCATAACCGAAATAACGCCAGCCCTCGATAACTTGCTCCGGCGAACCCCGGCTGATGCCTAATTGTAAGCGCCCGCCCGAGATCAGGTCGGCAGCGCCGGCATCTTCCACCATGTACATTGGGTTTTCATAACGCATATCGATCACGCCGGTACCTATTTCTATTTTGCGGGTTTTGGCTCCGATAGCCGAAAGCAACGGAAATGGCGATGCTAATTGGCGCGCAAAATGATGAACCCGGAAATAGGCGCCGTCCAGGCCAATTTCTTCGGCTGCAACAGCCAGGTCAATGGATTGCAGCAAGGTATCGCCTGCGGTACGGGTTTGATATGAGGGATGGTCGGACCAATGCCCGAATGATAAAAATCCTATTTTCTTCATCAAATACGCTATGTTTTAATAGCAAATGTAAGCATCCGGGCTGTACACTCAGGTCACTGCCTGGTAATAATAAGATGCTAAGGAATCGTCGCCTTCACTGGCCGAAGTTTAATGAAATGTAACTTCATCCTGTAATGTAGCAAGCATTATGCTTGTGAGGTACATCTTGCAAAGCAAGTTAAAAACTTGCCTTTCACTGGTCGAAGTTAATAATGCATTTTTCTGTAAAAAATTGACGGAATATGACGGATATGCGTCGGCAATTGCATTTTGATGGCGCAATATGACACCTTTTTTATCAGCAAGAACTAAGTGTTTAAGTGAGTCACATTATCCCAAAAAGCAATCAATTCACAATTACCTGACTATCAATTAATTAATAAAATATCACAGCTAAAACCACAGACGAATAAGTTGATTCATTTTGTTTCACTGATTTTTAACAAATAGTTTATTATCAACTATTTAGATCAAAATCTTGTTTCATTTGTTTCATCTGTTTCACACTTTCGTGAAACAAACACTACAACGACACACCGCGCTTCCACGGAATGAAATCATCCTGGCCCAACTGTACCGATTTTGGTTGTACCACGCCGCTGGCCACGTCGATCACATAGTTCAGGATGCGTTCGCCGGCTTGCTCTATGGTTTCGGTTCCTTCAACAATGGTTCCGCAGTTAATGTCGATAATATCAGGCATACGCTGAAAAATGCGCGTATTGGTTGATAGCTTAATAACCGGGGTAATAGGGTTGCCTGTTGGCGTGCCCAGCCCGGTGGTAAACAACACAATATTAGCGCCAGAGCCAACTTCGGCTGTGGTACTTTCCACATCGCTGCCAGGCGTACATAACAGGTTCAGGCCTGGCTTGGTTACCTTCTCGGGGTAATCAAGCACGGCTGTAACCGGCGAGTTACCCGCCTTTTTAGCCGCCCCTGCCGATTTAATGGCATCGGTGATCAGTCCGTCCTTTATATTTCCGGGTGACGGGTTGGCGTAAAAGCCCGAGCCATCTGCCTCGGCGCGCGCGTTGTAGGTGCGCATCAGGTGCATAAATTTCTGGGCAGTATCTACGTCGACACAGCGGTCGCTTAACTCTTGCTCAACCCCGCATAGCTCGGGGAACTCGGCCAATATCACGCTGCCGCCCAAACTCACCAATACGTCAGACACATAACCCAAAGCAGGGTTTGCAGAAATGCCCGAAAACCCGTCAGAACCACCGCACTCCAGCCCGATGCAGATCTTGGTGATAGGCGCAGGCGTCCTTTCTAATTTATTGGCCTCGATAAGGCCGGCAAAGGTTTGCTTCAAAGCTTGCTGCATCAGGGTACTCTCCTTGCCTATCTTCTGCTGCTCCAGCATGATCAGCGGTTTGCTGAAGTTAGGGTCGCGTTTCTTTATCTCGGTTTCAAGGATGCTGGCTTGCGCGTGCTGGCAGCCCAGGCTCAATACCGTAGCACCCGCAACGTTGGGATGGGTAATATAGCCCGCCAACAGTCCGCATAAAGCATCCGAGTCTGACTTGGTGCCGCCGCAGCCCATATCATGGGTTAAAAACTTAATGCCGTCAATGTTTTCAAACAGCTTCTTCGATCCCTTTTCTGCCGATTCCATTTGCAGGTCGGCATTCAAAATAGACTCGACCGTGTTACCAGCATTGTACAGATCGATCAGGCTGTCCACCTCATTCTCATAAGTTTTGGCTTTGCGGAAACCCAGTTTTTCAACCAGCGCGTCCTTCAGCACCATAATGTTCCGGTTCTCGCAAAACACCAACGGGATTACCAGCCAGTAATTAGCTGTCCCTACCGAGCCATCAGCGCGATGGTAGCCTAAAAAGGTACGGCCGGCAAACTTATCCACCTCGGGCTTGTGCCAGTTTAGTTTGCGTTCGCCCAGTTTAAAGTCGCTGGCGGCATGGTGTATATTGTCAACTGTTATAGCGCTGCCTTTGGCAATGGGCGTGTTTGTTTTGCCCACCAGTACGCCATACATATAGATCTCCTGGTCGGTGGCCAGGTCGGTCATGGTAAATTTATGTTTGGCGGCTACATCGGTAACCAGCGTTATGTTATCGCCGTCAAAAGCAATGGTTGTCCCCACAGGGAGATCCTGGAGGGCAACCAATACATTATCATGCGGGTGAATTCTTAAAACAGTTTCTTTCTTGTCGGACATTATATCAATTGATGTTTTGTTTAACGATTAACCTTATTGCAGCGTAAGCTCAACAACAGGGATCTCATAGGGTGGTTTTCTTTTTGGCAAAGTTACAACCAAATCTGCATTATTTGTTTTATTAGCGATCTCTGAATGATCGTTTAAAAACTGCACATATTTAACCTTGCCTGCATAGCCCGACAACGTTAAAACACCATCGGCAGGGTAAGTGAACAAGTGCACATATAGCTTTTTGGTTTTTTGGTTGTAGGTTAACCTATCGCCCTCTGGCGCGGCAAAGCTGCCTGGCGCGTAGGTACAGTTGTAAATAGACAAATTGTTGGCGTGCATCCAGTAAGACATGCTGTCTAAAGCGCTGTTGGCACGGTAATCAAACTCGCCGCGGGCGGTCGGGCCCACGTTCAGGATCAGGTTACCACCATTTGCTACCGAGGTGATCAACAGATCAAGCAGTTGACGGTGTGTTTTCCAGGTATTCTCATCGCGGTAGTATCCCCATGAACCTGAAAAGGTCTGGCAGGTTTCCCATGTTTTGCCGCGGTATTTCTCCAACTCTTTCGGGCTAACCTGTTCTGGCGTTTCAAAATCGGCACCATCTTTATATTCTTCCAGGTTAAGGCGGTTATCTACAATAATGCCTGGCTGCAGTTTCCTGATCAGCTTTAACAGCTCGACAGATCCCCAGTCGTCCTTACCTTTACCCTTGCCTTTTTCCTTATTGGGGAATGAAAAGTCAAGCCATAAAATATCTATTTTACCGTAATTCGTTAACAACTCGGTGATCTGGTTACGCATGTATTGACGGTATTTGGCCATGTCGCGGCCTTTGTTTAACTGGGCGTAGTGCTCCTTGCTTTTGTCCTTTTGCGTCAGCGGGTGGATCTCGTCCATCACATAATCAGGATGGTGCCAATCTAACAGCGAGTAATAAAAGCCTACCTTTAAACCCTGTGCCCTGAAAGCGTTAACATACTCTTTTACCAGGTCGCGTTTGGCCTGAGTGTTCGGCGCTTTATAATCGGTGTACTTCGAGTCGAACAAACAAAAACCCTCATGGTGTTTGGTCGTTAATACGGCATATTTCATACCTGCCGCTTTAGCCTCTTTGGCCCATTTTTGCGGCTCGAACAGATCCGGGTTAAACGCATCAAAGTATTTTTGATACTCTTCGTTGCTTAAGGCTTCGTTATGTTTTACCCATTCGTGCCTTGCAGCGCCCGAGTAAAGGCCCCAGTGAATAAACATGCCGAAACGGCTGTCGGTCCACCATGCCATGCGTTGCTGCTTTTGCGCGTCGGTTTCGGTCCCTATCATTTTCTGGGCCTTGGCAGCCGAGAAACATAACAGAAACATCAATAATGCTAATTGTAATTTTCCTGATCTCATATGGTTACATATTTTGGTTATCGCCATAAATAATTTGATGGCTTTATAATTCGGTTATATCAAAGAAAGCAGAATAAGCTCTAAAAAAAATTTGCGTTATTGTCTAAATATTAATCAATTTTGGCATATTAAAATATTAAACACTAATTTTAAGAATAAATTAGATAATATTAAAATCTCAAATGAAACCGCAGTTACTCAAAGTATCTAATGACCTGGTACACTCCTTCAGTTCAAGACAGGACAAGGTGCCCTATGTGAATAATCACTGGCATTACCATCCGGAGGTCGAGCTGATCTATTTCAGGCAGGGAAACGGTACGCGGTTTATTGGCGACAGTATCCAGCATTTTCAGTCGGGCGATGTGTACCTGTTAGGTGCTAACCTGCCCCATTACTGGCGGTTTGACAACATTTATTTTGAGGACGAAGCCAATAACCACGCTGACGTAAGTGTGATACACTTCTGCGAGAATTTTTGGGGCGACGGCTTTTTACAACTGCCCGAAAATACGGCCATCCGCAATATATTAGAGAAAGCGAAGCATGGCATCGAGGTTACCGGGAATGAGCGGTTGGCACTGGGTAAGTTAATTGAAACTATTGTTTATGCCGAGGGGCCGAAAAAGATCATGCTGCTGATGGAGGCTCTGATGAAAATTGGCGGCTCAAAACAGATCAAAGTGATTTCGTCCATAGGTTCGCGCGTCGATTTCGCATCGTCAGAGAACGACCGCATCAATGCTATTTACAATTACTCGATAGCCAACTTTAAACGCAAGATCCAGATAGAAGAAATGGCCGAGGTGGCCAACATCAGCCCTAATTCTTTTTGCCGCTACTTTAAATCACGTACACGTAAAACCTATTCGCAGTTTATAAATGAGATAAGGGTGGGCCATGCCTGCAAGCTGCTTATCGAAAATAAAATGAACCTTAAACAGATCTGTTACGAGAGTGGCTTTCATAACTTCACCAGCTTTCATAAATACTTTAAAAGCATCACCGGCAAAAGCCCTTTAATTTACCAGAAGACGGTTTTTAAATAGGTGTTGCTCACTACTTTTGGTCCTGCTTGTCCTGTTCTTTTTTGATTTGCAGGCGTTCCATGTTAACATCAACTTTTATCAGGGCAAAAATAGCCATGTAAAAATTGGCTATCCATACGATGGAGAATCCCGCCAGGATATAGCCACGCCAATCGTCTATTAAAAATTTATAACCGGTAAATATCAGCATCAATATGGTTACATAATGGCTGAAGCAATACTCGCAGGTAAAAACGTAGAAGAACTTACGGGCCAATATCGTTTTACCTTCTTTGCTCGCCTTCACACAAAAATCGCGCAGTTCCCTGAAAATTTCCTCGTGTGTAACCGTCCAGGCTATGCAGGCAACGGGGATAGCAACTAAAAACAGCCAGGCAACCTGGGTACACAAAGGCATCATAGCAATTATTTGTTAACCAATTGAGTACAATTGGGATAGGATATGGTTTTAATTGGGGTGGTTTGGTGGCGTTTACTCACCCGGCAATATTATTCAATACCGATTTCACCATCTCCCGGTTTTGCCTTGATATGGGTACCTTCTGGCCGGTGGTAAGTAGCAGCGTTCCCCCGTCTTCAGACAAATAGCTTTTTATAAAATTGATATTTACCAGGTGCGATTGGTGGCTGCGGATAAAGTTA
>JAQBOP010000009.1 GCA_028287975.1 Mucilaginibacter sp.
AAGCTATTGTATTGATGAGGATTATTGACGCTTTTAGCTAACATTAATATGCTAAACAGGGTCACCCTGAGCCTGTCGAAGGATCGCGTGGCAATGGCCTTTGCGCTCACCCTTCGAGTGCCTCAGGATGACACCCGTTTGTTTCGGCTATTTCTTCTTCGGCACCTTTGCCCCTTCTTTGCGCGCTTCTGATAAGCCTATCGCTACGGCTTGTTTTTTACTGGTTACTTTTTTTCCGCTGCCGCTTTTAAGTTTGCCCTCGTGCATTTCGTGCATGGTTTTCTCTACTTTTTCGCCGGCTTTTTCTGAATACTTTGCCATGATATTTAATATTTAAGTAAATGATAATAAGTCATGCAAAATATTTGCCAATTTTACCGGGATGAACCGCATACCGGAAACTGATCTGATCTTAAACGCCGATGGCAGCGCCTATCATTTAAACCTGCTGCCGGGTGATATTGCTGATACGGTAATAACCGTAGGTGATCCTGACCGTGTGGGCGAGGTAAGCAAATACTTTGATAGCATCGAGCTAAAAAAGGGTAAACGCGAGTTTATTACACATACCGGTTATATCGGCAACAAAAGACTAACGGTGCTTTCTACGGGTATCGGCACAGATAATATCGACATTGTACTGAATGAGCTGGACGCGCTGGTGAATATTGATTTCAAAACGCGTACAGTTAATGCAAATCTGCGCAGCTTAAAAATTATCCGGATCGGTACATCGGGCGCTATCCATGCAGATATAGCGGTTGATAGCCTGTTGATCTCATCAGCCGCTATCGGGTTAGACCCGTTGATGAATTATTATAAACAAACCTTAAACGATAAAGAAAATAACCTGTTAAACGCGTTTAAAGCTAATCTGCCGAAAAATACTAAGCTGCACCCCTACATTGCATCAGCAGGAAAAGATTTGCTGCAAGCATTGGGCAGCGGCGAACAACAAGGCATTACCATTACCGCCCCCGGGTTTTACGCCCCCCAGGGCAGGCAGATACGGATCGAAGTTACTATGCCCGGGTTAATGGAGATCATACAGCAATTTAATTTTGAGGGACAACGCATTACCAACCTCGAAATGGAAACCGCCGGCATATATGGGTTGGCTGCGGCATTGGGCCACCAGGCTATATCGTGTAACATCATATTGGCTAATCGAGCCACGCAGGCTTTTAGTAAACAGCCTGCAAAAATCATGGATCACCATATCGGCCAAATAATTGAAAAACTAACTGCTACTTTATAATTTGGCAAATGTTGCCCATTATTTCTATCTTCAAAACATATAGCATATAATGATGTTACCCTTGTAAAATTTATACCCCGTTTTGATCTATGATATCTAAAAAAATAATAGCCCCATTTTACGAACGTTTATCGCTGGTACTTATTGGTATCATGTCGCTTGGTTTTTTGGTGATACAGGGTAAAGATGTACTTGATCCGCTAATTTTCGGCTTCCTGTTTGCTATACTTTTGCTGCCTGTCGCAGGTTTTTTCGAACAAAAACTACGCCTGCCACGCAGTGTATCTTCGTTTTTATCCATTATATTATTAGTAACTTTTATTGGCGGAGTATTGTACCTGGTAGGCTCGCAAATATCAAGGCTGATGGATGATTGGCCCATACTTCAAAAACAGCTTGCACAGTCGATCAATAATATTTCTGACTGGATAGAGAGCACATTTCATTATAATTTAGGCAGGCAAAAGGCCTTGCTTAGTACCACCGAGAAAAAGATCATGTCGTCAGGTACTGAGGTAGTAGGTACAACCTTTGGAGCGATATCGTCTTTAATGTTGTTCTATATCTTCATTATGATATTTACCTTCTTTATCCTGTTTTACAGAAGGCTGCTGTTCCGTTTTGTTTTACAGGCTTTTGGTAAAGATAATGAGGTGATAGTTCACGATATTATAGAAAATATCCAAAGCATACTGCGACAGTATATATTAGGCCTGTTGCTTGAGATGATCATTGTAGCAACCGTAGCCTGTACCGCCTTCTGGATGATCGGTATAAAATATGCCGTACTGCTGGGCATTATTGTAGGCTTATTTAACATCATCCCCTACCTGGGCATATTTACGGCCTTGTTTTTAAGTGTGCTTATTACTTTTGCTACCGGGCCTATAAGCAATGCTATTGAGGTAGGCGTGAGCGTTATAGTTATCCACGCCATAGATTCGAACGTATTGCTGCCAACCATCGTGGGTTCAAAAGTAAGGCTTAACGCGCTGATCACTTTTTTAGGCATCCTGTTGGGCGAAATGATTTGGGGACTTTCGGGGATGTTCTTATCTATCCCGATGATGGCCATATTTAAAATAATATTCGACCGTATTGAAAGCATGAAACCGTGGGGTTACCTGCTGGGCGGCGATTACGAATTCAAGAAATCTGCAGAGAAAAAAATGAAAACCGAATAGCTATTTATGCCTTTAGATTCAATATTTCTAAAAGCGGTGGCCATGTGCGATTCCCCTCTTGAGAGGGGTGAAGGGGTGTGTCCTTTATACATATTCTCTAAACACACCCCTACAGCCGCACAATCAACACGCCCCCTCTCAAGAGGGGAACATTACTTGTATAAATTAATGCTTATTATTTTCGTGTTGTTTTCAGCTGGTGCTTTTGCACAGGTACAAAAATCATTTAAAGTAATACCATTGGGTGTTTTAGGGGGGATTGATGAAAGCAATATGTCGGCCTATATGGTTGCCCCTACAGGCAGTAATGATTATATCTGTATGGATGCAGGCACCCTGCATTACGGTATTGAGCAGGCGGTAAAGAACAAAGTATTTACTATTCCTGCCGATAAGGTTCTAAAACGATATATTAAGGATTATTTTATCTCTCACTCACACCTCGACCACTTGTCGGGGCTCATCATCAACTCGCCCGACGACACTGCCAAAAACATCTACGCTTTCGCGGATTGCATCAATACCATAAAAACGCATTACTTCACCTGGACAAGTTGGGCAAACTTTGCTAACGAAGGCGAGGCGCCTACGCTAAAAAAATACACTTACCAGGTACTTACACCGGGCGTGGAGGTAAGCGCTGCCAATACCAATATGCAGGTTACGGCATATCCGCTAAGCCATTCAAATTTAACCAGTACCGCGTTCCTGGTAAGAAGCAAAGGCGATTACATCTTATACTTGGGCGACGTTGGACCGGACGAAATAGAGAAAAGCCACAATATGGAAAAGCTTTGGGGGGTTATCGCGCCGCTGATCAAAGCACACCAGCTAAAGGCCATCATGATCGAAGTATCCTTCCCTAACGAGCAGCCCGATAAAACGTTATTTGGCCACCTTACCCCGAAATGGCTGATGAGCGAATTTAACGAGCTTAGCAAACTAACCGGCACCGACGCGCTTAAAAACCTGAATGTGGTAGTGGTACATTTAAAACCGCCTTACAGCAATATCGTCAAGATCAAGCAGCAACTAAAGATTGGTAATACTTTGGGATTAAACTTTATATACCCGGTTCAGGGTAAGGAGTTGGAGTTTTAAAATAGTTTCAAACAGGCGTAAGTGAATCATTTCCAGTCCCCGCAGGGTCTCTCGATAGAGGACCCTGCGCTGCAGTTCTCAATAATCAGTAATATCCATAAAAGGATGTTTATGTTACAAACGGTAAAATGTGTAATCATTGCTCGTCGCAAGGTCCTCTATCGAGAGACCCTGCGGAAACTTTAAACTGATAATAATTAGCAAGCCCCTCTTTCCGCCAAAGGCGAAGAGAGGGGCGACGAGCAAAGCGATGTCGGGGTGAGTAATCGCCGTCATTTTCCTATCTTTACGCCTTATATGAAATACCTGCGCCTGCTATTATTTCCTTTTTCGTTGATCTACGGATTAATTGTGATGGTGCGCAATTGGTGTTATGATATCGGCGCGTTTAAAAGCCGCGAATTTGATCTGCCGGTAATTGCCATAGGTAACTTAACCATAGGCGGCGCCGGCAAAAGCCCCATGACCGAATACTTGGTACGCCTACTAAAATCAGGTAAACTGGCCACCCTAAGCCGTGGCTACGGACGCGAAACCAAAGGCTATCAAATTGCTGCCGCAACTTCTACGGCAAGCCAGGTAGGCGACGAACCGGCACAATTCAAACATAAATTTCAGGATATTACCGTAGCGGTTTGCGAGAAACGGGTTGATGGCATTGAGCAACTAAAAGCTGATCATGACCTTATCATCCTGGATGATGCCTACCAGCATCGTGCAGTTAAGCCGGGGCTAAGCATTTTATTGTTTGATTATAACAGCCTTGATGCTCCGCATTTGGTGTTACCTACCGGAAATTATCGCGAACCGTTTAGCGGGCGCTGGCGCGCGGATGTGATCATCATCAGTAAATGTCCTGAAAGTTTAGACATCGCCACGCGGGAAAAGATAGCAACCGATATGGCCCTTCTACCCTATCAGCAACTCTATTTTACTTCTATCGCGTATATGCCCCTACAGGATATGGATGGCAACCCGGCAGCTGCAGTGATAGATAAGGATACCACCGTGTTTTTATTAACGGGCATAGCTAATGCCGATCCGTTAGTGGCGCATATTAAAAAGCAAACAATAAACGTTATTCATCATAATTATCCCGATCATCACCGCTTTAGCTTAAAAAATATCACTAAACTTGCCGATGAATTTGCTGCCTGTGCCTCACAAAAAAAAGTGATCATCACAACAGAAAAGGATGCGCAGCGTTTAGGAGAACAAGAACTGCTGCCGCTTATTAAAAAGCTGCCCGTTTTAGTGATGCCGATTGGCGTTAATTTTTTAAAAGATCAGCAGCAGTTTGATCAATTTGTTATTGAATATGTCAGAAAATATAGAGAGCACCACCCAGTACATTAAAAGCCGAATAGGCGATTTTGTGCCCGAGGTGGGTATAATACTGGGCACTGGTTTGGGTGGCCTGGTAAATGAAATTGAGGTTGAAAAGCAGTTGATGTACAGCAACATTCCTGATTTTCCGATCTCGACGTTAGAGTTCCATTCGGGTAAACTGATATTTGGCACATTGGGCGGTGTAAAAGTTGTTGCCATGCAGGGCCGCTTACATTATTACGAAGGTTATAGCATGCAGCAGATCACCTTCCCGGTACGGGTTATGAAAATGCTGGGTATAAAGACCTTGTTTGTATCAAACGCCAGTGGTGCCTTAAATCCGTCATTTAAAAAAGGCGACCTGATGATCATTGAGGACCATATCAGCCTGCAACCTCATAACCCGCTGGTTGGCCGCAATGACGAAAGCATGGGGCCGCGTTTCCCCGACATGAGTGAGCCTTATAAACATATTTTAATAGAGAAAGGGCTTGATATCGCCTCAAAAAACAATATAGTTTGCCATAAAGGGGTATATGTTGCTGTTACCGGCCCTAATTTAGAGACAAGGGCAGAATACAAATATTTAAGGATCATTGGCGGTGATGCTGTAGGCATGAGCACCGTGCCTGAGGTAATAGTAGCCAACCATATGGGCCTGCCGGTATTTGCCATATCTGTTTTAACAGATGAAGGATTTCCGGAAGAGCTTAAACCGGTATCTATTGAAGAAATTATTGCGGTAGCAGGCGCAGCCGAACCGAAAATGACCCTAATACTTAAAGAATTGATTGCCGGTTTAAATGCCTGATAAATTTAAATACATATTACTGTTACTGATCTGTATTACGGCGCAACTTGCTGTTGCCCAACAATACAATCCTAATAACCCCAATCAACGGTATAACCCCAACAATCCTAATCAACGGGGTTACGGGCGTAATGATACCCTAACCACACCAAAAGAACTATCCGGCGACGCGCAGATCGATAGCTTGCGCAAGCGCGAAGAGCGTGCGCGCGATTCGGTTATATTTAATTCTAAATTTATCAGGGTAACCAACGAAAGTTTGCTCAGGGACAGTACACAACTGTTTCCTATTGATACGACATTAACAAATTTTGAAAACTATAGCCCGCTGTTTCAGCCCCGGTCACCGCAAATAAGTTTAGGTGGCAGTGAAGGGCTGGCCAGCCGGAGCTTACTTTTTAACCCTGCCAAAACCATTGGCTTTGATGTAGGCCTGCATGCGCTTGATCTGTGGATGCTTACCCCGCAGGATATCCATTATTACAAGGCACGGGTTCCATTTAGTGTATTAAACTTATACACTGGCGGAGCCGCAGAGCAGGTGTTTAAAATAATGCACACCCAAAACGTTAATCCTAACTTAAATATCGGTTTCAATTTAAATTTCATAGGCTCGCGTAACTATTATTCGAGTAACCGGGTGTTAGGGCAAAACGTGAGCGACCTGAACGCCGCCGCATTTACCTGGTACGAATCAAAAAGCAAACGGTACAACTTGTTAGCCAACCTGATATACAATAACCTTAAATCGCCCGAAACCGGGTCTATATTAAATGATTCAGTTTTTACAGTAGGATCATTTGATAAAAAAACAGAGACAGTACGCTTGCCCAACAACTACGAAAACTGGAAATCGACGGGACTTTACCTTAAACAATTTTATTATATAGGCCACATCGATACGACCAATCTTAAAGGCGGGGCACCTAAAGTATTACCTACCCAACGCGTTAGCTATACCTTTAATTATAACGTAAGCAAGTATGAGTTTTTTCAGAACGATATAGACAGGTATAATGTATTTCCTGATTATTACTTTAGTTCAAATCGATCAAGGGATTCGCTCACGGTCACACACATACAGAATGATTTTGGATACAGTTTTTATTTAAGGAGCAAGGCGAAAAAACTTGCAAAGAACGAGTTAAAGCTCGACCTGGGCCTTACGCATGATTTCTATACTTATACCCAATTTGTTAGTGATACTACCGTTGACCAGTACGGACAAAAGTTGCGCAAACCCGATAAGAAACAGGACGCATCTTTTCAAAACATAACCATAAGAGGTAAATTGAGTTATCGCTTTAGTGACAGGGTAGACCTGGAAGGCACCGTGAACCAGATAGCGGTAGGCCGTAACTTTGGCGATTTTTTGTATGATGCCAAACTATTATTAGCGGGCGGTAACAAAGCGGGAAAAATAATCCTGGAAGGATACTTACAAAGTAGCTCGCCGCCATTGCAGGCTACCAGTTGGATCACCAACCATTACATATTTCACAATAGTTTCAGTAATCAAAAAACCACCAGCTTATCATTCAATTATATCAACGATCCGTTGCAGCTTGACCTGAAAGCAGAATATTTTTTAATTGCTGATTACCTGTATTATGTTTCGCAACCGGGCGGTGCCGATGCGCATCCTGTTCAGTTAGGAAATGATATTAACTTATTAAAAGTAAGCCTGGGCAAAAACTTAAGCTGGCGCAAGCTGCATTTTGATAATTACATTGTGTACGAAAAGACCGACTATCAATCAACCCTGCGCGTACCCGAAGTTTATACATACAGCAGCCTTTATTACAACGCTTTTGTGTTTAATACGCTGCATATGTCGGCAGGGCTTAATGTACGCTATAACACCACCTATACAGCGCCGTCATACGCGGTTGGCCTGGGCCAGTTTTATAATGGGCAAAATGTTATTTATACTTCTTATCCTGTGGGAACAGTGTTCCTGAAAGGCACTATCAAAAACACCAACCTGTTTGTGCAGTATGATTATGCTAACCAGGGCCTGTTTAGCCAGGGATACTACACGGTTAACCGTTACCCGCAACAAGATCACGCGCTTAAATTTGGGGTGAGTTGGATGTTTTTCCAATAACCCCCCAACCCCCTGAAGGGGGAGTAGTTACAGCGACGATTTAGTTTCATTGCCCCCCCTTCAGGGGGCTGGGGGCTACGTCTTCAATTTCTTTTTTTTAGCCGCCGGAAACAATACGTTATTCAGGATCAACCTATACCCGGGCGAGTTTGGATGCAGGCTCAGATCCGTCGGGGGTTCATTTGGGCTGTACTGATAGTTTTCGGGATCGTGGCCGCCGTAGAATGTCCATTGGCCCTTACCATATTCGCCGTGGATGTACCGGGCCTCATTGGCAGATTTAAGCTCGCCCATAATGGTTACGGTCGATTTTATTTTGCTCTTATCAAACGCTGTAGCCAGGCCCATAAATCCTTTTATTACGCGCTCATGGTTTTGGGTGAGCATGCTGGGTACGACATCCCATTTGGCAGAAAAATCAAACAGCGTAAAAAAGTCATCTTCCTCTTCTATATGGCGCGTGGTACTCACGTCGATATTGCTGAACCGGCCACCAGTACGGCCCGCGGTATAGCCACCCGTAACTACCGTAAAATTTTGAAAAGCCAGGGTTTGGCTAAAATCCAATTTTGATTGCGCCTGCGGGTCAGGCGGGTCGCCATCATATATTTCATCCACAATATCGGTATGTTCTGCCGCTAACGCGATATCAAAACTATCCGCGCCCGAGCACATCGCCAGCAAAAAGCCGCCGCCCGCGCAAAAGCTCCGGATATTTTGGGCCACAGCCAGTTTCATTTTTGACACTTTGCTATAGCCATACTTTTTAGCAGTGGCTTCCTGCTCGGCTTTTATTTGTTGAAATTTCTCAGCATATCTGCCCCGGGTTTCCTTACTGTATTGCCCGGTAAAATCTTCGTGATGCAGGTGCAACCAGTCGTATTTATTTAAGTCGCCCTTTAAAACTTCATCATCATAAACCAGGTCGAACGGGATCTCGGCATATTTCAACACCAGTATAACCGCGTCATCTGCTGGTTTAACCCCTACCTTGGGCGAGTAGACAGCCATCCTTGGAGCCGTTTGCAGCTTTACCACATCCATATTAACAGACGGATCATTGATCTGTGTAATAATGGCACTTGTCTTATCATCCGCCAAAACTTCGTAACTGACGCCGCGTACTTTACATTCGTTCTCGGTTTTTGGGTCGTATTTAGTCATGAAGCTGCCGCCGCGGTAATTAAGCAGCCAGTCGACTTCATCCCCATTTTTCAATACCCAAAAAGCAATTCCGTATGATTTTAAATGATCTTTCTGCGCTTCATCCATGGGAATAAGGATGGAAGCCGCCTTTGAGCCGAAGGCTGAAAGGAGAAAGGTAAAAGCTAAAAGGTATTGTATACGATGCATCATATTATCCTTTTAAAACTCCCCCTTCAGGGGGTTGGGGGGCTTAGGTTTTCTGCTTCTTTTTCTTAGCAGCCGGGAACAGCACGTTATTTAAAATTAACCGGTACCCCGGCGAGTTTGGATGCAAATTCAGATCGGTAGGCGGGTCGCTGATCTGGTGCTGATAATCTTCAGGATCATGGCCGCCGTAAAATGTCCATTGCCCTTTGCCGTATTCGCCATGTATGTAACGTACCTCATTGGCGGTTTTCATATCGCCCATAATAGTTACACCAGGCTTAATGGTATTTTTATTAAATGCAGTTGTGAGGCCCATAAAGCCCTTTATCACCTTATCATGGTTTTGGGTTAGCATACTGGGCACAACATCCCATTTGGCAGAAAAATCAAACAGCGTAAAAAAATCATTCGTACGGTCAACCTCGCGCGTGGTTGTTACATCAATATCGCTAAACCTGTGCGATAAGGGGTTCATATCCAGGTTAAAATTCTGGAAAGCAAAAGTCTGTGTAAAATCAAGCTTGCTTTGCGCGTTAGGGTCGGCAGGGTCCCCATCAAACATACTTTCGCAAATATCTGTATTGCCTGCTGCCAGTGCGACATCAAAGGTTTCTGTGCCGGAGCACATGGCAAACAAAAAGCCTCCACCCGCTGTAAAATCGCGAATGCGCTGCACCACAGCCAGCTTCATTTTTGATACTTTTTTAAAGCCCAGTTTAGCCGCCATATCTTCCTGCGCCTTTTTATCGCCGATGTACCATTGCGCGTTATTAAAGCCTGCGAAAAACTTGCTATACTGCCCGGTAAAATCTTCGTGGTGCATGTGCAGCCAATCATATTTTGGCAGATCACCCCTGATCACCTCCTCGTCATACACTAAGTCGAATGGGATCTCTGCATATTTCAGCACTAAAGTGACGGCATCATCCCAGGGCAGCTTATTTTTTGGCGAATAGACAGCAATTTTTGGCGCTTTTTGCAGCTTTACCAGGTCCATATTAACGGATGGGTCGCTTACCTGCGTGATGATCTCGCTCACCTTAGCATCGGCCAAAACCTCGTAGCTGATCCCGCGGATATCACATTCGTCCTCCAGCTTTTTATCATAAGCGGTCATGAAGCTACCGCCGCGATAGTTAAGCAGCCAATCGACCTCTCCCCCATTTTTCAGCACCCAAAATGCTATCCCATAAGCCTTAAGGTGGTTTTTCTGCGTTTCATCCATCGGCATCAATATAGACGCGGCCCTGGTTATAAAAGGCAAAAGGTAAAAGGCGAAAAGCAGAAAGCTAAAAGGTAAAAGGCGAAAGGTAAAAGGTTTTTTAATTGCTTGTTTCATGGATATATCAAATGTAACGAATAAATGATTAGAGTATTATGTTTTTGTTGGTCAATAAAAGTTCGTAGATTGCCTGACCTTATCGCACTAATGGAAATATACCAATATAAACACTTACTTGATCAGGTAAGCGCTATAACTGAACGTTATAAAAAAGTCAACGAACTCACCGGTGAAAATTTTAATGTTTTTCGCATTCTGAAAATTGAATCTTCTGAAGTCCGAATGCATTCTGCTTTTATTGCTGAACTACTAAATCCTAATGGCACGCACGGACAAAAAGACGCCTTTCTGAAATTATTTGTAAATTTCTTTTGCTTTAAAGAAAATTTGATCGACACCAAAAGTTGTAAAGTCAAGGTTGAAGAACATATTGGCGCAATTAGTGAAGATAAGACTCAAGGTGGACGAATTGATATCATTGTTACAGATAAACAGCGAAATCAAATTATAATTGAAAACAAGATTTATGCTGGCGATCAACAACACCAACTTACACGTTATTATAACCATTCATTTAACGCCGATCTTATCTATTTGACATTAGACGGAAGACTTCCAGATGATTCAAGTAAAGGAGAATTAGAAGAGGGGATTCATTACAAATGTTACTCATATAAACATCATATTTTAAACTGGTTAGAAGCATGTCGGAAAGAAGTAACAGTGAACCCGATAGTCAGAGAGGGTCTTACTCACTATATCAATCTAATTAAATACTTAACCAATCAATCTATAAATCAAAATATGCAAGAAGAATTGAGCGATTTATTGAAGTCGAATATAGAAGCATCATTTTCAATATTTGAGAACTTGGACAAAGCCTGCGAAAAAATCTCCGACGACTTTGGCGTTATTTTTAAAAGTGAGTGTAAAAAGATGGGTTTTCTTTGCGAGTACAAAGTCGATTTGGAATCGCGTTATAACGGTATTTTCGTCTGGATGCCTGAATGGAAACATGTTAGTATTGGATTTCAATTCCAGAATTATGATAAAGATTTTATTTATGGCTTAATTCAGGAAGATCCAAATAAATTTGTTATCGCTACCGATATCAGAGTTAAGTTCGAATCCCTTCCAAACAATGCCGCAAAAAGTAGTCTTTGGTGGCCTTGGTACAGATCGGTTGAGTACCCATATAATAACTGGAGTAAATATGAAGCCTGGAAAGCGATTTTAAACGGCGATATGAAGATCTATTTATTAGAAAAAATTGATGAAATAGTTAAAATGACGAAAAACATAGAATTATAGAACTAATTTTTTAATGTCGAGTTGGCAATATATTATAACTCAAAACGGATTAATTAAAGATAGAACAAGCTTCAAACAACTAATCTTTAATCTCCAATCACTAATATCTAAAAATTACTACCTTTGCC
>JAQBOP010000026.1 GCA_028287975.1 Mucilaginibacter sp.
CTCTCCTTGCGCCACCGCTAAAGCTATTATGCACACGGTTGGAGAGGGTTGGGTGGGGATCTACTCCGATCTCAGGCTCTTCACCGGGTTAGCTAGCGCCGCCATTATCGAGCGGTAGCCTACTGTAATACCGGCTATAATGAACGTCGACAGAATCGATATGATGAATATCCCCGGCCCTATCGTGATCCTGTATTTAAAGTCCTGCAGGTAATGCGTCATTGCCCACCAGGCCAATGGTGCGGCGATTAAAAAGGCAATGATCAGTAAACGGGTAAACTCTTTCCCGAACAACCATAAAACGTGGATTATATCTGCGCCTAATACCTTGCGCACCCCAATTTCTTTGGTTTTGCGTACCGCCATAAATGAAACCAGGCCGTATAGTCCCAGGCAACCGATCACAATGGCAATGCCCGCGAATGCCTCAATTAACCTCAGCAAAATGGAGTCGAGCTCATAAAACTTGGCGATAGAGTCATCTAAAAATTGGTATGAATATAACTCCTGTGGATAAGTTTCATTCCAAATTCGCTCAAGCGATGACAACGACGCTTTTGTGTAGGCAGATTTAATCCTAACGGCGCAGGTTGAATAACTCCGGTAATCAGGCATGATACATATCGGCGAAATTTCGGTATGGAATGAATAATTGTAAAAATCCTTAACAACGCCAACTATAGTACCTGTGGTTGATTTGCCGTTGATCTTTAACATTTTGCCAACCACATCGCGCGGCTTCAAATTCAGTTTCTTAGCAAAGGTTTCGTTTACCAGGAACTCCCTGGTTGTGTCAGCACGAAAGAAATTTCTCCCGGCTACCAGCTTCATACCAAATGTTGAAAGATAGTTTTCATCGGCCGGTTTCACATTTATCCCCCAGTGCTCATCCTCAGCTCTGTTATCGAAATTTACGCCAGTAGTATTGTTTGACTGAGAGGCTGGCGCCGTATAACAGTATGAAATTTTCTCCACGCCCCGTACGTCGTTAATCCGGTTGCGCATTGTATTCAGTTTAACTTTGTCGTTTTGCGGAACGGGTAATAAAACAATGTTATCCTTGTCAAAGCCCAGGTCGGCGCTTTGCGAGTAATGCAGTTGTGATACGATAATGATAGTGCCGATGATAAGCACCTGGGAAATTGAAAATTGTGTTACCACCAGTATCCTTCGCAGTGAGAAACCGCCAATGTGTTTCTGTGAAAGTTTACTCTTAAGGGCAAGGATAGGCTGAAATCTTGCCAATACCAGCCCGGGGTACGACCCCGATAAAAACACGACGATAATGGTGATCACTAAAATAAATACAGAAAGCTGTGGCCAGTTAAACGCTATCTGCGACTGAAATAAATTGTTTATGGCGGGTAGCGTTATTATAGAGATCAAAACAGCAAAAACCGTGGCAACTATGGTAATAATGGCCGTTTCGGCTATAAACTGCCAGAAAAGTTGGTGACGCAAGCTTCCCAACACTTTCCGGATGCCAATCTCTTTCGAGCGGTTGAGCGCTTGCGCAGTAGCAAGGTTGATAAAATTAACACATGCTGTCACGATTAAAAACAGCCCGATAAAAAACAATGCCCAAAGGTATTTTTGATCGGCATAGCCACCAAGCTGCGGATTAAAGTGGATATCATTCAAAGGCTGCAATTTAAAACGCCACACCTTCAAATCCCTGCCTGTATAATGTTTTTTGACCATCAGCCCTAACGCTTCGTTGGCGCGCGCCAACGTAACCCCGGGCTTTAACAGCGTGAATGCTTCGCATCCGCTAAATACGCCGCCCCAGTTCTGTTCGCGGCGTTTGTCGGTGTATTCATCCATATTACCATAGGAAACATAAACCTGTTGTTTGCGGTCTGTATTGTTTGGAAAGTCTTTTAAAATACCTGTAACCGTAAAACTGACCTTATTATCCAACCGGATCACCCTTCCCATTGGATTGTCGTTGCCGAAATATTTATACGCTACCTTTTGAGTAATAATCGCCTCACCCGGATGTACAAGTGCGGTTTTTTTATCCCCTTTTACCAGCGGAAAATTCAGGATATTAAAATAGTCGGGCTCGGTAAAAGCTACACCGTCCTCTTCATTAAATTTTTTAAGTTCATTACCCTTCGTGATGGTAATTAAATTATTGTGGAAGCTTATTATCCTTGCCGTTTTTTCACCTATAGCAAACTCACTGCGAAAGGCTTTACCCAATGGCTGTGGCGTTCCTTGCGACTGACCAACACCATCGTCATGCCATTCAGTATAAAACCGGTAAATGCGATCAGCACTATGATGGAAATTATCAAAGCTTAAGTGATAGCTGATCAATGTAAATATGAGTATGCCGCAGGCAATACCCAATGCCAGGCCGGTAACGCTTATGGCGGCATAAGCTTTGTTACGCTGTAAATTTCTCCAGCCTATTTTAATGTAGTTTTTTATCATTTTATTTGGTCATTAGTCATTTTAATGTCTGAACCGGGATTAAACAGATTTCAGCGATTTTGAGGATTCTTTCCAAGATCTAAGAAATCCGTAAAATCTATTTAATCCGGGTTCAGACAACTACTCGCTTCTCAAGCTCTTCACCGGATTGGCGATAGCCGCCTTAACGGTTTGAAAGCTTGATGTAAACACCGCCGTCAATAACATTCCTGCGCCGCTGGCAGCAAATATCCACCAACTTATTGAGGTTCGGTCTGCAAATTCCTGCATCCATTTGTTCATGGCCCACCAGGCCATCGGGGTTACAATAATAAATGCCAGTATAATAAGCAGCACGAGTTCAGTCGAAAGCAGCGTTACAATTTGTGATACCGTAGCGCCCAGCACCTTCCGTACCCCTATTTCCTTGGTGCGCTGGTTGGTGGTATAAATGGCTAACCCCAATAGGCCAAGACAGCTTATAAATATGGATAAGCCGGTTGCCCAGGTAAGCAATATTGACGTGTGCTTTTCTTTTTCATAAAATTGGGCTATCGTCTCATCATAAAAGTGATAATCAAAGTCATCATCCGGGTAAACTTCTTTCCAGGCTTTTCCCATTGTGGTAATTGCTGCTTTCCACTCATTACCGCCAGCCGTTTGTGGTTTTAATGCGATATGAAATGTACCAGTTTCATAAGTACGCTTGCCTGCTAGTATCGCCAATGGATTAATTGGCGAGCGCAGCGACCTTTCATAAAAATCACCAACTACGCCAACAATGGCCATTTTTTTATTGCCATTAAACTTGATGATTTGCTTACCGATAGCGTCGTGCGGGTTTCTGAACCCGAGTAACCTGGCGTAAATATTATTTATAAGTAATGCGTTTGATGTATCGGCCAACTGTATATTACGACCGGCAAGTAGCTTAATGTGATATATTTTAATGTAATTCTCATCACCATACTTCAATTCTACTGCAGCCTTGATCTCCTTTTTACCGTCAATATAAGTAGCCCCGGTTGTATTTGTTTGCCCCGATGAAGGCGCGGCGGAGCCTACACTTACCTGTTCAATTTGCGGAATAGACCTGAACTTGTTTAGTAATGCCTGGTTTCGTTCTATCTTCCTGCTTTTCCATGGGCTGTTAACTACTATAATG
>JAQBOP010000031.1 GCA_028287975.1 Mucilaginibacter sp.
GAGAGGGGTGGAGGGGTGTGTCCTTTAGCACGCGCAAACACACCCCTGCAACCACACTGTCCATCGCGCCCCCTCTCAAGAGGGGAGCTATAAATTTTCGATACTTTATTATGAAAGAATTTTTAGACAGATCATAAAATAAAAAAAGCGATGGGTTTAAAACCCATCGCTTTTTTTGCACAATTTTGATACGTTTATCTGCCGCCACCGGCCGGAGGGCCACCGCCGCCTACGCCGTTGTCATCTTGTTTAAGGTCGTCGTTGTTAACACCTTTCTTTTTCTCTAACGGGTTAACCGGTTTAAAGCTAAGCTTACCAAAGTTGTAAGCAAACGTTAAACCAAAAGACCGGAATGGCAACTGGAACCTGCTAACCTGGTTAAAGCCAGGGCTGCTGATGTTTGAGTTAAAGTTTTTATAGGTGCTAAACGGCTGAATAGCGTTTAAACCCAAAGCATATTTTTTATTATCAAACTGCTTTTTAAAGCCCATACCAAATATGCTGAATGCGGGGTTGGTACCTTGTATGGTACGGCGTGCCGAACTGCCAAACGCGAAAGATTCAACTATAAAATCGCTTGGCAAGGTTAGCGTAGCGCGCATAAACCCGCCATATTGTATATAGGTTCCGTTTTGTGTCTGGCTGTTGCTAAACAAACCTGTAGGGTCTGGTTTGTAAGTGTACGCGTTGATGCTTCCCTGTATGGTCAATATTTTAAACGGTGTGATAGAGCCAAAGAAGCTACCACCGAATGAGTTATTGCTGCCAATGTTTTGGAAAGTGGTTAAAGTATAATGTGTGGTATCTGTACCTCTTATAAGAGTTTGCGGTTTAGCAATACCCTCAATCAGATTGTCGGTGTGTTTATAGTAAACCGACAGGTTAATTACAGACGAACCGATAAAAGTGTTATAGCCTAGCTCAACAGTTTGCGACACCTCAGGACTTAATGTAGGGTTACCTACTTTTTGGGCCGTTACGTTTGAGGCGTCAACATATGGGTTCAGGTATTGTAAGCTTGGGCGTGTAATACGCTTGCTGTAAGCCAATTTAATGGTTTGTGTGGGGGTAAGCTTTTTTTGCAGGGTTAAGCTTGGTACCAGGGTATTATAATTCTGGGTAAACGATAAATTCTGTTGTGTCGCGCTTTGCGGATTACCGTCAATAGTTGTGTACTCGTCCCTTAAACCGGCCAGTATGCTGAAATTCTTTGGCAAATTAATTGTCAGCACAGAATATGCCGCGCCAACATTTTGATTGTAGCCATAAGTGCTTGATAAGGCATCGTTAAATGCAAAATCAGTACCCGAAGGCGAGAATATATCATTGGTGGTATTGATCCGCCTGATGATGTATTTGGCGCCCGACTCTAATTTAAAAGTAGTATTTATTGGCAATACATAATCGGCCTGCAGCGTATATTCATTATTAGTACCATCAATATTGCTTTTTTGATTTGGATTTACAGCCGAGTAAATACTGGTATAATCTGTAGTACCTATATTATGGCTCCACTGTGTTGAAAAATCAAGCTCCTCGCCTTCTTTTTTAAATTTGTGTACATAGTCTACATTCCAGTCAAAGCCGCTGGCAGGTATTGCATGGGCTATTGTATTTGAGTTGTACACATCGTCGCCGGTTGTTACACTATTCGAGTTAGTATTAAATTTGATCTGGTTAAACCTTACACTGCTGTTTAAGCTATTATAAGCATTAAATTCATACCCTGCAGATACAGAACCTGTTACTGCATGACGACTGATCCTGCTGGTACCATTACTTTCTGTAAAAGAATTAGTGGTAGCGTTGTTTATTGTTGTAGCCTGGTAAGTGTTTGAGGTTTGCGGCCATGACGCGTTACCACCAACATTTACTGTCAGGTTAAACCTGTTTTTATTATAATTCAGGTTAAAGTTGCCATTGTTTTGGCGTGTACCTACACCGCCGCTTATACCGCCGCTAATGCCTGATATATTTTTTTGTTTGGTAATGATATTGATGATACCAGCCGATCCTTCCGCGTCATATTTAGCCGATGGCGATGTAATTACCTCAACGGTTTTGATCTGGTCGGCAGGGATGCCTTTTAAAACATCAGCTAAACTGGCTGATGTAGCACCGGATGGACGGCCATTTATCAAAACGCGTACGTTTGCATCGCCGCGCAATGATACGTTACCATTAATATCAACGTTTACCAGCGGAACTTTTTGCAGGATATCTGTGGCGCTTCCGCCTGCCGCGATAACATCCTTTTCTGCGTTATAAACAAGTTTATCAATGCGGTTCTCAATCAACGGAGCAGTACCGGTTATGGTAACTTCTTTTAGCGCCTTACTATTGGGAGCTATCACCAAACCACCCAGGTTCTTATCCGGTTTTGAAAGCGTGGTCTCTACGTTATTGATAACTTTAGTAGGATAGCCCACAAAGGTTATTTCAAGCCTGTAAACACCGGGGTGGATATTATCTAATTTAAAGTTTCCTTTATCGTCAGTCAAAACGCCTGTAATAGGCGATTTACCGGTAGCCCTGAATAAGCTTACCGTGCCATAATCCAAAGGTTTTTTGGTAAGCGAGTCGCTAACGGTTCCTGATATTTTTCCTACAATGGTTGAACCACCGCCGCCAACGCCAAACTGGGCCCTGGCAGATATAACGGAACAAAGAATAGTTATGAGTAGAATTATGCGTTTCATTGGTAAATTTTTCGATTTAGGCGCAAAACTACTTCAAATGTTACAACGAAACATCACTTTTATTACAAATTAGAATAATTATGTTGGATATGTTACATTATGGGTAGCATAATACAGGTGTATCTACAAAAAAGCCCCACAGATAATAATTATCTGTGGGGCTGTATATTCAGGATATTTACCTATCGCCTATTGGCTATATAACCATATTTACGATACGGCCCTTAACCACAATCACTTTCTTAGGCTGCTTATTATCAAGATATCTTTGCACGTCGGTATTAGCTAATACAAACGCCTCAATATCTTTAGGTTCAAGACTTAGGGATATATTCAGGTTCATTTTTGTTTTACCGTTGATGGAGATCGGGTAAGCAAATTCGTCCTCGACCAAATAAGCCGGGTTAAACTTAGGGTATGTGGCGTACGATAAAGTTCCGGCCTGGTTGCCTAACAATGTCCAAAGCTCTTCGCAAATATGCGGAGCGTATGATGCCAATACCACAACCAAATCCTGCAACACTTTACGGTTATTGCATTTAAGGTCGGTTAATTCATTGATAGCGATCATAAAGCTGGATACCGAAGTATTGAACGAGAAACGCTCGACATCCTCTTCAACCTTGCGGATGATCTTATGCAATGATTTTAGTTCGGCTTTGGTTGGCTCGGCGTCTGACACGGTGAACGCCCAGGCCTCGTTATGGAACAACCGCCAAAATTTACGCAGGAATTTAAATACACCCTCAATGCCATTGGTATTCCACGGTTTACTTTGCTCAAGCGGGCCAAGGAACATTTCGTACATGCGCAAGGTGTCTGCACCGTAACGGGTTATCAGATCATCCGGGTTAACCACGTTGAATTTAGATTTTGACATCTTTTCAACTTCGTGGCCACAAATGTAGTTATCCTTTTCCAGTATAAATTCTGCTTCTGGGTACTCACGAAGATATTTCGCTTTAAATTGTTGAATATCCAAGATATCGTTTTGTACAATATTGACATCTACGTGTGAACGTTGGACGAAAGCTACTTGACTAATATTATACTTATCAGCGGCATGTTCTCCCAATTGTTCAGTAATTAATTCCTTGATATCGTCGGATAATAATTCACCATTTTTTATTTTTTGAGCCAAACTAAAGGATGCGAATAACGGAGGAGTGGTCTTTTTTACACTATCTGCATCTTCAAATAATTCACCACCCCATGGCCGGAAAAATACCCTATATATAAAGTTACTTCTCCCCTGGATCATCCCCTGGTTGATCAGCTTTTTAAACGGCTCTTCTTCAACCACCAGGTCCAAATCCTTCAAAAACTTGTTCCAGAAACGGCTGTACAGCAAATGCCCGGTAGCGTGTTCGCTGCCACCTATGTACAGGTCTACGTCTTTCCAATACTCAATAGCTTCTTTTGAAGCAAATTCTTTGTTATTGTGCGCATCCATATATCGGTACCAGTACCAGCTTGAGCCGGCCCAGCCGGGCATGGTGGAGAGTTCGTAAGCATATTCAGCCCCGTCAGCCCCCTCTAAATCTCCCCCGGTAGGGGAGACTTTTTGATCACCGATGAAATGAGTTTTATCTCTTTCTGGTAATGCCTCAAGTTTTTCCTTTACTTTTTCAAAAACCTTTTGTGGATTTTGTAAGACCTCATCATTCGCAAATCTCAGCACCTCAAATCCAAAATGATTCAATATTTCAGTCCGGGCATCATCTGCTTCCTTACTTAATCTATGGTGATGTCCGTCCAATTCAATAACTAAACCTTTTTCAAGCGAAACAAAATCAGCGATGTATTGATCAATAGCATGTTGACGCCTAAATTTAAAACCCGTTTGCTCCTTTCGCAAAAATTGCCACAATATATCTTCGGCTGGTGTTGGTTGATTACGATTTTCGCGGCTGTAATCTTTTAGTTGCTCGTAATAAACAGGATCAGCGGTTTCCCGATAATTTCCGGCCTCGTGCGATGGCGAAGTCTCCCCTACCGGGGGAGATTTAGAGGGGGCTGTGTACGCCCACCCCTCTGCCCTGCCCAACGGCGGTTCGCCGCTTTCTGTTGGCAGGTATTTATCAACTTCGGGCAGTAACAATGGCAGATCGCTTTCGCTGATCAAGTGCGGCAACCCGTCCTTAAAATAAACCGGAACAGGCTCGCCCCAATAACGCTGGCGGCCAAAAATAGCATCGCGCATCCTGAAGTTCACTTTCGCTTTTCCAAGGCCCAATTCTTCCAATTTGGCAACAACTGCCGCCGTAGCTTCCTTGTAAACCAAGCCATTGATGAACAAAGAATTGATGTATTTACCCTCTTTTGTAGGGTCGGCTTCGTCAGTAATATTTTGAGTATCCAGTATCGGTATAATAGGCAGATCAAAATGTTTGGCAAACAAAAAGTCACGCTGGTCGCCGCTTGGTACAGCCATTACAGCACCTGTACCGTATCCTGCCAACACATAATCGGCAATATAAATAGGCACTTTTTCATCATTAAGCGGATTGATCACATAGCTGCCCGTAAACGCACCAGATACCGTCTTGGCATCAGCCATCCTGTCTAGCTCTGATTTCTTTTTAGTTTGGGCGATGTAAGCATCGATCTCAGCTTTTTGCGCTGGCGTGGTTAATTCTGCAACCAGCTCGTGCTCCGGCGCTATCACTAAAAAAGTAACACCAAAGATAGTATCCACACGTGTAGTAAAAACCTCAATAGCACCCCCCTCTAAATCTCCCCCGGTAGGGGAGACTTTATTATCGGCTTCGTTTAGAGCCCTCCCTTCCGGGGAGGGTTGGGAGGGGCTTATAGGAAACTTAACACTCGCACCAATACTCTTACCTATCCAGTTACGCTGCATTTCTTTTAGCGGCTCGGGCCAGTCGATCTTGTCCAGGCCTTGCAATAAGCGTTCGGCATAAGCGGTTATGCGCATGCTCCATTGCATCATTTTCTTTTGTTCAACCGGGTAGCCGCCGCGCTCGCTAAAGCCGTCTTTTACTTCATCGTTAGCTAAAACTGTACCCAATGCCGGACACCAGTTTACGGTACTTTCGCGCAGATAGGTTAAGCGATATTTTAATAATTCTTCCTGTTGTTCGTTATTGTTTTTGGCTTTCCATTCGGCAGCGGTAAAACTCGCCGCTTCTTCATCGCATACCGCATTTAAACCTGCCGACCCGCTTACTTCAAAATGTGCTACCAGTTTGGTAATTGATTCAGCTTTATCCGCATCCTTATTATACCAGTTGTTAAACAACTGCATAAAGATCCACTGCGTCCATTTATAATAATCGGGCGAACTGGTACGTACCTCGCGGCTCCAATCAAATGAGAAACCTATCTGGTCTAACTGCCGGCGATAGGTTGCAATGTTGGCTTCGGTAGTTATTGCAGGGTGCTGCCCGGTTTGGATAGCATACTGTTCGGCAGGTAAACCAAAGCTGTCATAACCCATAGGGTGCAATACGTTAAAGCCTTTAAGGCGCTTGTAACGTGCAAAAATATCAGAAGCAATATAGCCCAGCGGGTGGCCCACATGCAGCCCCGCACCCGATGGGTACGGAAACATATCCAGCACGTAATATTTGGGTTTGGTGCTTTTATCCTCTGCTTTAAAAGTTTGGTTATCGGCCCAAAACTGCTGCCACTTTTGCTCTATATCTTTAAATTGATAGTCCATTGCTTATCTCTGCGGGTAATGAACCGCGAAATTAAGAAAATCCCTATTAGTTTAGTAGCTAATTATATAAGTGTGTGATTTTGCAGGATAATCAAGCAACTTAATTGCGTTACTGGTTTTATAATTAAAAAAATATTTTACCTTTAACGCACCGAAAATAAACCTATAAAAACCTCAAACTATGAAAAAAATCTTAACCACAGTATGCATCTTATTGGGTGCCTATTCATTTACCCGCGCACAAACAACCCAAACAATAAACGCCGGCAAAACCGAAATTGGCTTTGGCCTCGGTATAAATGGCGCTTACATTACACAAAACGCCGAATACTCGTCAAGCACCGGCCTGATCTGGGGCTTTACCGCGCACATATCTGCCGAACAATACCTTAACGATCAATTTGGGATTAAAATAAAAGCTATTTATGATCCAAAAGGATTAGGAAATGGCTTTAGGCAGGATAACGCCAAAACTGTTACCGGCGTTTATTTTCCGCTAAAATACATCTCTGTTCCTGTGACATTAAACTGGCACTTTGGCCCCGAAAAAAATTGGTATGCAATGGCAGGGCCTTACGTAGGTTTTTTATTAAGTGCAACTGATGATTATGATCATGAAAATCTGAAAAGCCAATTTAAAAGCACCGACGTAGGTGCAGATTTAGGATTAGGCGTTCAATTTCCGGTTTCAGAGAAATTAAAAATGTTTTTTGAATATGATGGCCAGCTTGGTTTCACCAACATTTTGGCCAATAGCGCCAGCGGTGCTGACAATGTCCGGTCGGGCTTCAACATCGGCTTAAAGTTTTAACAAAACTGAACTTAAAAAGGGGCTTGCAGGATTCTGATCCTGCAAGCCCCTTTTTGTGATAGGTGTGAACTATCTGACGTTAGGTTATGCAGATCAGAAATTTCAGTTATCTTCGTTGATCTTAATTTACTACCATGAAAAAACTTTTCACCACACTGTTAATCATCATCTGCATTGGCAAGTTAACCTATGCCCAGCAAAAAACAAGGAGCAACTTCGAGTTTGGAATAAGCGGCGGTTACAACTTCTCGTACACCGTATCAAACGCCGGCTTTTATAACTATTATGGCGATTATTACGGCAGTTACAGCAGTTCATTTAAAGGTGGTTATAATGTTGGTCTGTCAGGCGAATACTATTTTAATGAGTTGTGGAGCCTGAAAGCAAAGGTAATTTACGATCAAAAAGGCTGGGGAGATGGTTCGCTAATAAATGACGACGGCACCGAAATTGATTATGTTGATTACCGTTTAAATTATGTAACCGTACCTGTTATGGCTAACATGCATTTTGGCCGCACTGGCAACTGGTACTTAAATTTTGGCCCTTATATAGGTTTTTTAACCAGCGCGAAAGCTAACGTCGCGGGCGAAAACCTGGACCTGAAACCGCTTTTTCACAGTGTTGATGGCGGGTTGGCTGTAGGTCTTGGCATAAAAATACCCGTATCAAACTATTCAAACATATTTTTTGAATATGACAGCCAAACTGGCTTAACTAACGTTGCAAAACCGGGTGCATCTGACACCGGCTCATTACAACTATTAAGAGGGAGCCTGAACGTTGGGCTAAGCTTCTAAGTTAAAACCACAAATAAAAAAGGCTTGGGAGATCAGATATCTTTCAAGCCTTTTTTGTTTAATCTCTTAATATATCAACGCAATTTTTGCTTAGATCAGCCAGCCTTTTACTTAGTGATTGCAAGGCTGCATCGTCGTGAATGTTGGCGTAGAGCTTCTTTATCAGGGCCAGGGTTTCGTCGCTTGGGTCGCAGGCCTGGGCCTTTTCTAAATGCGGCAGGGCTTTGAGTACCGCTGCTTTGTAAAGCGCCTCGATGTCTTTATCACCGCCGGCTGCCTGTAGTTTAGCATATAATTCGTCAGCCGGTTTCAGGTACAAGTAACCCAACGCACGGTGCGCCACATAATAATTGGGTTGGGCAGCGACGACCAGCTCGTATAATGGGATAGCCTCTACCGACTGGTTATCATCCTCATATAATTTGGCGAGGCTGCTGTAAAAATTGATGCGGCTTTTTTCAGGTAGTAACTTTACATTGGGTAATATATTCTCGCCGAGCTTTAGCGCCGCTGACGTATTGCCCTCTAACCGCTCTAAATTAAAATCAAGGTACCGGTTATAAACCGTATCTGCGTTTTGTGCTTTAGCAGCGACTGTAAAGCAAAGGATGAATAAGAGGATGATTGTTTTTTTAGACATGGAGTAAAGGTAAATCCGTTAATATTTATTTTGGTTATATAAATTTGAAAAGTATTTACCTTTTTCCGTTAGAGCATATCGTTGATTGACTTTTTCGATTAAATCAATTCCTGAAAAATAAGCTAAACCTTCGTAATTGGTCGCATAATATTGAATTATTTCATTACTTGCCAAATCAATTAAAAGTTGATCAAACTCACGATACTTTTCTGTAGTTTTAAATTTCTCAAATTCCTCTCCCCAAATATCAAATTTAGATTTATTTTCATTTTCGGAGATTTTACTAATCAATACTTGTGCTGGTTCGCTAAGGCGTTTTTCTAGCTCTTGAATCTCGAGTCTCAATAAACTATTGTCTGCCTCTTTGGCTTCTATTGTTTGTCTATAATTTTCCTGTAATTGCCTATTAACTTCACGCAACGCAATTGATGCCTCAAGTGACAATAGCTGTTTTTTTTCTACACTATTCTTTTTATTTAACCGCCATTCAGAATAAATTAAAGTCATCCAATATGCACCATTACTTATAAGTGGAAAAAGCACAATTAAGATAGCCGTCGATATAAAAGGGTACAAGATTAAAGGCTTCCAGTCAACAAGATGTTGAGAGATAAAATCTGTCTTAGTCGTCGTAAATCGATCCTCACTAACAACAAATATTGTACAAACTATTTTCCAATTACAAATCAACCAACTAAAGATAAAAGAGCCCCAAAATGGACTAGTTGTCCTTTCGTAGATAATATAATTGACTGATTTTCTTAGTTCTGTAAACATGCTTAATAGTTTAGGCTGTCTGGATTATATTTAAATGTAAACATATCGACAATACTTTGGCAAAAATATTCCAAATTGAAATAGAACTTCACAAAATCGGAAATTCTATTTCCTAAATCCCCCTCATAAAACTATCTTTGCCCATGCAAGAAAAAATCCTCATTCTTGACTTCGGCTCGCAGTTTACACAATTGATAGCGCGCCGGGTTAGGGAACTCAATACTTACTGCGAGATCCACCCATTTAATAAAATTCCTGAAGTTGACAGCACCGTAAAAGGAATCATCCTATCGGGCAGCCCATATTCTGTGCGCCAGGAAGACGCTTTACATTTTGATTTTATGGAATTTCATGGCAAGCTGCCTTTACTGGGTGTTTGCTATGGCGCGCAATATTTAGCGCATTTTAATGGCGGCGAGGTTTTACCGTCAAGTACCCGCGAGTACGGCCGTGCCAACCTAACCTACATTAATTCGGCAAACCCATTGTTTAAGCAGATCCCTGTAGGTTCGCAAACATGGATGTCGCATGGCGATACCATAGCAACCCTGGCCAGCAATTTTGAGATCATTGCCAGTACAGACAGCGTAAAAGTTGCCGCTTACCAGGTAACCGGTACCCAAACTTATGGCATCCAGTTTCACCCGGAGGTTACGCATAGTTTAGACGGCAAGCAATTGCTGCAAAACTTTTTGGTTGATATCTGCGGATGCGCACAAGACTGGACAGCCGACTCGTTTGTTGAAACTACCATCGCCGCGCTTAAAGAAAAACTGGGCGATGATAAGGTAGTATTGGGCCTTTCGGGAGGAGTTGATTCATCTGTAGCGGCGGTATTGCTGCACCATGCTATCGGCAAAAATCTGCATTGCATATTTGTTGACAACGGCTTGCTGCGCAAAGACGAGTACCAATCGGTACTGGACTCCTACCAGCACATGGGCCTTAATATAAAAGGCATCGACGCCAAACAACGTTTTTACGACGCGCTTAAAGGCTTGTCTGAACCCGAAGCAAAACGCAAGGCCATTGGCCGCGTGTTTATCGAGGTATTTGATGATGCAGCACACGAAGTTCAGGATGTAAAATGGCTGGGGCAAGGCACCATTTACCCGGATGTAATTGAATCCGTATCGGTAAAAGGCCCTTCGGCTACCATTAAATCGCACCACAACGTGGGCGGCCTGCCCGACTTTATGAAACTTAAAGTTGTTGAGCCGCTAAATACTTTGTTTAAGGATGAAGTGCGCCGCGTAGGTAAAGCTTTAGGCATTGACGATGCGATATTGGGACGCCACCCTTTCCCGGGCCCTGGCCTGGCTATCAGGATCCTGGGTGACGTTACACCTGAAAAAGTTGCCATTTTACAGGAAGCAGATGCTATTTTCATCAACAATTTGCGCAGTGCAGGTGTTTATGATAAAGTTTGGCAGGCCGGTACTATATTTTTACCGGTACAGTCGGTAGGTGTTATGGGCGATGAGCGTACTTACGAGAACGTGGTTTGCCTGCGTGCGGTCGAGTCGGTTGACGGGATGACGGCAGATTGGTGCCATTTACCTTACGACCTGCTGGCAAAGATCTCGAACGAGATCATTAATAACGTAAAAGGGATTAACCGGGTAGTATATGATATCAGTTCAAAACCGCCCGCCACGATTGAGTGGGAATAAGCGGTTCATATTTTTAGGGATAGCCTTGCTGGCGGCCGCATGTTCGCCAAAACTGCGGCCGGTAGCGGCACCTGTAAAAACGGAGACTGAAAAGCCGGTAGTAAAAACCGAGCCGCCAAACGCCAAACCGGCACCGTTAAGGCAGTCGACCATTGCCATGCTGCTGCCATTTGATCTTGATCTTTTAAATCCCGGTGCAAACTATACCGAGTCTGGCTTACGGCAGGCAAACATCGCTTTGGATTATTACCAGGGATTTAAACTGGCGCTCGACTCGTTAACAGGGCTTGGTTATAATTATAAATTGCAGGTCTATGATTCTAAAGGTGTACCCTCACAGTCGCACGCGTTAGCTTACAACCCGCAAATCCGTACAAGCGACCTGATAGTCGGCCCAATATTTCCTGATGATATGAAGGCGTTTACAGAGGTAATGGTAAATGGCGTGCATAAACCCATTGTTTCACCTTTATCTCCTGCCGCGCCGGCAACCTTTGCTAATCAAAACCTGATCACTGCTACCCCACCGCTTGAATATCATGCACGGGCAGCTGCAAAATATATCCAGGAGCGTTTAAAGCCGCAAAAGATCTTTGTCCTCAGGTCGGGCTACTCAGAGGATAATGACTACATCACTCCTTTTAAAAATACGATCGACAGTTTGAGCAAAGGACATACCCAATTGATCCAAACAACCGTGTCGCGGGGTAAGCTGGACGCGATATTGCCGCAGTTCTCGGTAACTAACCCCAACATTATTGTCATACCATCAACCAACCAGGCATTTTTAACGGTAACTATGCGGTCGTTAGATTCGCTTACCAAAAAATATCCCATTATTTTGTTTGGCCACCCAAGCTGGCCGAAATTCAGTTTTTTGCGGAGCGATGTTTTACAGCGGCTAAAAACACATGTAACCGCTGCCGACCGGGTTGATTATAAAGCTGTTGCGACAATGGATTTTTTACGCAGCTATCGTAAAATATACCATACCGAGGCCAGCGAATATGCTATAAAAGGCTTTGACGAAGGATTATATTTTGGTAAATTACTGGGGGCTAACAACGGCGAAATAAAGAACTTAACCGGGAGTGATTTTAACGGGATCCATAACGGTTTTCACTTTATAAAAAAACCGGGCGTTGGCTATATCAATACCCATGTAAATATTATGGATTACCGTAATTACGAATTGAAAAAGGTAGAATGAAAGCCATCAATCAGCTTAAAACATTTCAACGCATCCTTGGCGATTATCCGGCCGAAACCCCTTTAAGCAAATTTTTACCGGGCTTTTACCGCCAAAACAAACAAATGGGCTCAAGCGACCGGCGTGTTGCCAGCCGGTTGATCTATAATTACTTTCGCTTAGGCAAGGCACTTTGGAACACCCCCACCGAAGACCGTTTAATGGTTGCCGAGTTTTTGTGCAACACACAGATAAACTCTTTTCTACAACATTTCAGGCCGGACTGGGCCGCCTGCGTAGGTTTTAGCATTGATGAGAAGATAGACCTGGTAACCAAGACCCATCCTGATTTTAAGCTGGATGATGTTTTTCCATGGGTTGGGCAGATCTCGCCGGATATTGATAAAACAGCATTCCTGAAATCGTTTTTTGTGCAACCCGATCTGTTTATTCATGTACACAATGGTTATGACCATTTGGTAAAAGGTGAATTAAATAAAGTTAATATTCTTTTTAAAGACGAGGGCAACGGTTGCCTGGCGCTGCCTAATGGTACACGGCTCGAAACTATCTTTCCGAACCAGCATTGGTTTGAGGTGCAGGATTATTCATCACAACAAACGGCCAATTACTTTAAACCCAATCAATGGGATTCGTGGTGGGATGCCTGCGCGGCATCTGGCGGTAAATCGCTGCTGCTACATGAGCTTGAACCCAATATTAAGCTGGTAGTATCAGATATCCGCGAATCTATTTTGGCCAATTTGGACGAACGTTTCCGCTCAGCGGGATTGTTAAAATACCAGCGCAAACAACTCGACCTGACCCAAAACGTAGACCAGACCCTGCACGATTATGCGTTTGACGGCATAATACTTGATGCACCCTGCAGTGGCTCGGGCACCTGGGGCCGCACCCCCGAAATGATCTCGCAGTTTGCCCCGCAGAAGATCGAGTTTTTTCAGCGCCTGCAAAAAACTATAGCCACCAATGTCATCAGGTTTTTAAAACCGGGCAAGCCATTGATCTACATTACCTGTTCGGCCTTTAAAGCAGAGAATGAGGACGTGGTGGATTACCTGGTGAACGAATGTGGATTGAAACTGGAAAGTATGGAAGTATTAAAAGGCTACCAAAACAGGGCGGATACGATGTTTGTGGCGAGGATGAGCCCCCCAACCCCCTGAAGGGGGAGTTTTTGAGTTTTCAATTCTTTATAACTGCTTTTGTTTAAATAAGATAGCCCGCATGCTATCGAATAACTAATCTGACTACTATGCTTACAGTACATCCGCAATATATTAAAGATACCGCAGGTCAAAGCCTTGTAATTCTTCCTCAAAACGAGTTTGATAAACTCATAGAAGAGTTAGAGGAACTGGAAGATATCCAGCTTTATGATGAGGCTAAAAAAAATGATACAGGCGAACGCATACCAATGAACGAGGCGTTTAAATCAATCGAATCTAAAAGATAGTTAATGCCTTATTCTTTAAATTTTAGTAAACAGCTATCAAGGAATTAGAAAAAATTAATCAGACTTACTATTCGAATATTAAAACTGCTCTTATTAATCTCACTGAAGATCCGCGCCCAAATGGATATATAAAGCTAAAGGTAGAAAAGGCTATAGAATAAGAGTGGGTAATTATCGTGTGATATACGATATTTTCGATACTGAACTTGTCGTCGACATTATTACTCTTGGACACAGAAAAGATATATACCAGTAATTTCTCCCTTGGGCACAGGTTCAAACTTCGTCCTAAAATGCCATAAGCTTTCAGCTTTATAATATCAAATATAGCTAAGTTTCAGCTTAATCAATTACAGGTTAATTCACATTCTATTAATTAAAACCAAAAGGCGATCTTAGATTGCTTTTAATTGAGTTTTATTGACGGAAAATAACGGAAATTGACGGATAACGTCTTTTTTTATCTTATTTAGCACCTCAGCTCACTGGTCGAAGTTTTCAACATCGTCCTAAAATGTCATAAGCTTTCAGCTTATGTAGCATTAAATATTGTTAAGCTGAAAGCTTAATCAATTATAGGACGAAGTTACGCTGTCGCTAAACTTCGACCAGTATCAGTTAAAATTATCAAATCTACAATCAATTGAATATCAAATCAATAACGCTAATCTATACGTAAAAATACTGACCTAAAAGTTGATTCATTTTGTTTCACCTGTTTTTCGCAATTAATTGATAAACAAATATTTAACTCAAAATCTTGTTTCACTTGTTTCATTTGTTTCACACTCGCGTGAAACAAAAAACAATCAAAAGTCTCCCCTACCGGGGGAGACCTGCCTGCCGGACAGGCAGGTTAGAGGGGGCTGGTTACAAATGCGTATTACTTCTAAACAACTTAATAGCAATAGCCAATAATATAATACCGAACGCTTTGCGCAGTATCTCGATGCCGGTCTTACCGAACAGTTTCTCAAGCCATTGCACATTCTTAAGCACCAGGTAAACAAACAGGGTGTTGATAACAATTCCTACCAGGATGTTCTGCGTTTGATATTCTGATTTGAGTGATAAAAGCGTTGTCATGGTACCTGCACCTGCTATCAGCGGGAAAGCCAGTGGTACTATAGAAACCGTATTTGACAACTCCTCGTTGTTTTTAAACAGGTGGATGCCCAATATCATTTCCATTGCTATAAAGAAGATCACCAACGAACCTGCAATGGCAAACGAAGCGATATCAAGGCCTATAATTTCAAGCAGCTTATCACCCACAAACAAAAACACGATCATTAACACCAATACTACTATGCTGGCCTTTTCTGATTCGATATGCCCGGCACGCTGACGCAGCTGGATAATAACCGGTATGGCGCCCAGTATATCAATGATCGCAAACAAGATCATGGTTACAGAAATGATCTCTTTTAAAATGAAAGGATGCATGGTATCAGCTAATTGATTAATGCAAAGCTAAAAACAATATCAACAAAAAGGTTCTGAATATTCAGAACCTTTTTGTGTGTAGATGCCCCGATATATCGGGGCGTCTCAGGGTATATTGTTAAAGCGACGCAAAGTATTGTGTCGCTACGGAGTATCTACTCTACAAATTTTGGATTAGGGGGATCGTTAGCACCTTCTGTCTTACCATGCCGTACATGAGAGTGTTTAATACTATACGTAAAGTAAACTACCATACCTATAGCCATCCAGATAAATAAACGCAGCCAGTTATCTAAACCTTCGCTGGCCATCATACATAAACAGATAAGCGCGCCCAGCGGGCAAACAATATAATACAGCGGGGTCGAGAACGGACGAGTGATACCCGGATCGGTTCTGCGTAGTATAAATATGCCGATACATACCAACACGAATGCGAACAGCGTACCGATACTCACCATATCACCAACAATGCTGTCAGGAATAAAGCCTGCGAACACAGATACCATCACAAAGAAGAACCATTGCGATTTATACGGAGTACGGAACTTTGGATGCAGTTTTGAGAATATCGGCCAGATCAGGCCATCAATGCTCATGGTGTAAAAAACGCGGGTTTGACCAAGCAGCATCACCAGGATAACTGATGAGAAACCGGCCAAAATAGCGATAGTAACCAGTTTGGCTAACCAGCCATAACCATGCATAACCGCCTGGATAGCGTAAGTAACTGATGCTTCTTTACCTTGTACCAAAAATTCTTTGTAAGACACTAAACCTGTTAATACGTGCGAAAACAGGACATATAAAATAGTACAAAACACTAAAGAGATCAGGATACCTTTTGGCATATCCTTCTGCGGGTTCTTAGCTTCTTGTGCCGCTGTCGAAACGGCGTCAAAACCAATAAAAGCAAAGAACACCACACTGGCGCCGCGCAGTACGCCCAGCCAGCCATGGTTAAAAGTATCGGCATAATTTACTATGCCAGTGTTGGTTTTAACGGTACCTGCATTTGCAGGGATAAGATATGGAACGTGGTTAGCCGGATTAATAAAGCTCCAGCCTAAACCAATTATCATTAATACAATGGCTACTTTGATGATAACAATTACGTTATTCACCGCCGCAGACTCTGCCGTGCCTTTTATCAGCAATAAAGTAAGCATCAATAAGATGAATATGGCCGGTAAGTTTATCATACCGCGTGTGCCCAATTCCGCAGCGTACATTCCTGTTGTGGTGGATGATACTTCAAACGGTGAGTGTGATAATGCGAAAGGTATATGGCAGTTAAAGAACGTTTCGAGGAAGGTATTGAAATATTGCGACCAGCCTATGGCCACGGTAGCTGCACCTAATGCATACTCAAGCACCAGATCCCAGCCGATTATCCAGGCAATGAACTCGCCCATAGTAGCGTAAGAATAGGTGTAAGCCGATCCTGCTATGGGTATCATACTGGCAAATTCGGCATAGCATAAGCCCGCCAAAGCGCAACCTGCGGCTGCAATTAAAAATGAAATGGTAACGGCCGGACCGGCATGCTCGCCTGCTGCTGCTGCTGTACGCACAAAAATACCCGCGCCAATAATAGCGCCGATACCCAGGGCAATAAGAGAGCCAACACCGAGTGTACGCTTTAATGTTTTTTCCCCTTCTTTCGAAGCGGCCATTAATTGCGCCAAAGGTTTTTTAATAAATAGCTTCATGTTTTTATAAAAGTCAGTTAATCTTTGTCCCAAACATACTTAATTTTTCTGAAAAAATTAACGGATACAAATTCTGGTTAAATAAGTTTCAACTATTGCGTCTATTCAACAAAAAAGGGATACAAACAGCATCCCTTTTTTTATAAAATAACCTAATCTGCTTACAATTTCTTGTCGATTTTGATTACATGCGTAGTCATTGAACGTAATTTGATGTCTTTTTGCAAACGCAAGCTATGATCGACAGCTTTATTTAAGTGCGGAGCGATAACTAATGACACAATAGACATCAACTTGATCAAAATATTCATTGACGGGCCTGATGTATCTTTAAACGGATCACCCACGGTATCACCTGTTACTGATGCTTTATGCGGATCTGATTTTTTGTAATGCATCTCGCCGTTAATCTCCACACCTTTCTCGAATGATTTCTTGGCGTTGTCCCATGCACCGCCTGCGTTGCTTTGGAAGATCCCCATTAGCACGCCTGATACGGTAACACCGGCCAGTAAACCGCCCAATACTTCAGGACCAAAAATAAAACCGATAACTACCGGTGTAATCAAAGCGATCAGGCCCGGCGCAACCATTTCGCGGATAGATGCCTTGGTTGATATAGCCACGCATTTCTCATATTCGGGTTTGGCTTTGTACTCCATGATGCCGGGGATCTCGCGGAACTGGCGGCGAACTTCTTCTACCATGGCCATTGCGGCACGGCCCACTGCCGAAATACACAAAGCCGAGAAAATGAAAGGGATCATCCCGCCTACAAATAAGCCTGCCAATACGTTGGCTTTATAGATATCAATATGCTCGATACCGGCAACACCCACAAAAGCCGCAAATAAAGCCAGTGAGGTTAAAGCTGCTGATGCGATGGCAAATCCTTTACCTGTCGCTGCTGTAGTGTTACCTACGGCATCCAGGTTGTCTGTACGGTGACGTACTTCCGGCGGTAACTGGCTCATTTCGGCAATACCACCCGCGTTATCGGCAATAGGCCCGAACGCGTCGATGGCTAATTGCATGGCAGTAGTTGCCATCATACCCGCGGCGGCAATAGCCACGCCATATAATCCTGCAAAAAAGAATGAACCATAAATACCGGCTGCCAAAACTAAAATAGGCAGTACAGTCGATTCCATACCAATAGCCAGACCACCGATAATGTTAGTAGCATGACCGGTTGATGATTGTTTGATGATGCTCATTACCGGGCGTTTACCCATCGCAGTATAATACTCGGTGATGATAGACATTAAAGTACCTACCACCAAGCCTACCAGGATAGACCCAAAAACACCGTTTTTGGTGAACACCAACGAACCTTCTTTAAGCGCTCCATTAGCGTCCAGGTCGCGGGTTAAATGCATGGCATCATTTGGTAACATCCATTGCACCACAAAATAAGTAGCTATGGCAGTTAATATAATAGAAGCCCAGTTGCCTATGTTCAATGCGTTTTGTACGCTTGAGTTTTCGTCTTTAATTTTAACTAACGAGGCGCCAATTATAGAGAATATCAATCCCATACCGGCTATTACCATCGGTAATAAAACCGGGGCGATACCGCCAAATTTATCATGCGATACAATTTCGCGTCCCAATACCATAGTAGCCAGCATAGTTGCCACGTATGATCCGAAAAGATCCGCGCCCATGCCTGCCACGTCGCCCACGTTATCGCCTACGTTATCAGCAATAGTCGCCGGGTTACGTACGTCATCTTCGGGAATGCCTGCTTCTACCTTGCCCACTAAGTCGGCACCTACGTCGGCTGCTTTGGTATAGATACCGCCGCCTACACGTGCAAACAATGCTATCGATTCGGCACCTAAGGAGAAGCCTGCCAGTACATCCAGTGCCTTTGCCATTGCTTCGCCGTTAACCGTGCTGCCCGCAACATTAACTACATACATGGTGTAAAACACAATAAATAATGAGCCTAAACCTATAATGGCCAGGCCTGCAACACCTAAGCCCATAACAGTACCACCGGTAAAAGACACCTTAAGGGCTTGCGCCAAACTGGTTTTGGCTGCCTGTGTAGTACGCACGTTTGCCTTGGTAGCTATGCGCATACCTAAATATCCCGCGAAAGCGGATAAGAAAGCTCCGATAACAAATGATATGGCAATAACAGGGCTTGAGGTAACAACCGTAGTGCCAGACCATGCCAGTAATATACCCGCAACTACCACAAAGTAGCTTAGTATTTTCCACTCAGCACGTAAAAAGGCCATTGCTCCGTCGGCTATGTAGCCGGCAAGCTCGTTCATTGATGCGTCGCCGGTTGGCTGTTTAGTAACCCAGGCCGACTTGATAATCATAAATAGAATCCCCACCAAACCAAAAACGGGAATAAGGTAAATTAAGTAAGTGTTCAGAAAATCCATATATTATTTAATAGTTTATAATTAGTTTATTATTTTATCTGGGATATAAATTGGTTTTGCAAATTAAACAAATTAATTTCTTTACAATAGCCTGTCAATTATAAAGTTTTTTGAATAGTTTAGAACTTTAAATCCACATAATTAATGAGCGAACAAACCGAGCCCACCAAATTAAAAGCTTCATTAGGCTTATTAGACGGCACCATGATCGTAGCCGGATCTATGATAGGCTCAGGTATTTTCATTGTAAGCGCTGATATTATCCGCAATGTTGGCTCATCGGGGTGGTTAATAGCTGTTTGGCTGATCACCGGTTTCATGACCCTTACTGCAGCCGTAAGCTACGGCGAGTTGAGCGCCATGTTCCCCAAAGCAGGCGGGCAATACGTATATTTAAAAGAGGCTTACAATAAGTTAATTGCTTTTTTATACGGATGGAGCTTCTTCGCGGTTATACAAACCGGCACTATCGCGGCGGTTGGTGTGGCTTTCTCGAAATTTACCGCCTATTTAATACCTGCGGTAAGTGAGGATAATAAACTGTTTTCTACAATGATCGGCAGTTATAACTTTACCATCAGCGCCGCGCAGTGTGTTTCTATCGTATTGATCATCCTGTTAACTTATATTAATACGCGTGGCGTTAAAAGCGGTAAGATTATTCAAAATACTTTCACCTTAACCAAACTGGCCAGTTTATTCGGGCTGATCATTTTTGGGTTGATCATGATCAAAGGCGATGTATGGCATGCCAACTGGACCAACGCCTGGGATATCCATAAACTTAACCCTGATAACAGCACAGCGTCTTATACAATGGCTGCCGCATTAGGTGCTATAGCTGCGTCAATGGTAGGGTCTATTTTTAGCAGCGATGCCTGGAACAACGTAACCTTTATAGCCGGCGAAATGAAAAATCCGCAGCGTAACATTGGGCTGAGTTTGTTTTTAGGTACGCTGATCGTGACGCTTATTTATGTAAGCATTAATATTGTTTATACCGGCGTATTGCCGCTGCATGATATCGCTACTGCCGAAAAGGACCGTGTCGCAGTATCGGCGTCGCAGGTTATATTCGGGCCATTGGGTACGGTTATCATCGCTTTAATGATCATGGTATCCACCTTTGGCTGTAATAACGGACTTATCATGTCGGGTGCGCGGGTGTATTATACTATGGCTAAGGATGGCTTGTTTTTTAAGCGTACGGGCACTTTAAATAAATTTGCGGTACCAAGCTTTGGTTTGTGGATCCAATGCGTTGTGGCCTGTATCTTATGCCTTAGCGGCAAGTACGGCGACCTTTTGGATATGATATCATTTGTAGTAGTGATATTCTATGTGCTAACTATTTTGGGTATCTATATCCTGCGCATACAACGCCCCGATGCGCCCCGCCCCTACAAAGCTTTTGGTTACCCGGTGTTGCCTGCTATTTATATGCTGATGGGTTTAGCGTTTTGCATATTACTGATCATTTACAAACCGCAGTTTACCTGGCCGGG
>JAQBOP010000033.1 GCA_028287975.1 Mucilaginibacter sp.
CAGAGGGGTAGGGTATAAAACAAGCAAGGCCCCTGATGGGCAGGGGCCTTTACTAAACCAATTATAAACCTAAATTATGAGAAGACTATTTCAATATGCAGTTGAGTTGTTGTTATCTCGTTTGCATGGTGTAAAGGTAACACTTACTTTTTTATTGTGCAAATTTATTTTTGTAATTTTTTTGTAAAAACACCACATACACCTATCAGATTATCAATTTATATACTCAAACATTAACATTGTGTTAATTATGCAGGATTTTTGCAATTTTTGGCACCACCACAAGCATTTTATACAGAAAAATAATTTTTTAGCTATTTTTGATCTAAAAAAGTAGGTTATTTTGCAGAAAACATCAAAAAAATGCACTCAACTAATCTATTTATTGTTTTTTTTGGCGATTTTTTGATGTTTTTTGGTTGAAAAATCAATAAAGAAAACAATAAAATAGCGAATGTTTGCATATTAATAATATTTAAATAACAATAATTTAACATAGCCATTTGGCTATTGCGTACTATTACTGAATTATTACCTCCGGCTAACACCAATATAAAAATGCTTTTACATTTTTGCAGTCAAAATATTTAACATGCCTGCAGTAGCAAAAAATAAAACACCTCATTTATCTACCACCACGCTGTGGGTAATGACCATTACTACGGGCCTGGTGGTTGCCAATTTATATTATAACCAACCCTTATTAGTAGACATTAGCCATACTTTTAATGTAAGCAGCGGCAAAGCCGGCCAGGTATCTGTATTTACACAAATTGGTTACGCGTTAGGGATGTTCTTTATCATCCCGCTGGCAGATATGTTTAAACGCAAAAAACTGATGTTAATTGATTTCGCATTTGTAGTGATATCGTTGGTATTGGCCGGTATTGCGCCTAACATCAATATATTATTAATAGCCAGTTTATTTATTGGCTGCTCATCCATGATACCGCAGTTACTTATCCCCATGGCCGCGCACCTGGCCAACCCGAGCGAACGTGGTAAAAAAATAGCTTTTGTAATGAGCGGCCTGCTTATTGGTATATTGCTATCGCGCACAATCAGCGGATTGGTAGCCGCACACTTTGGCTGGCGCAGCATGTTTTATATGGCAGCAGCGCTAATGCTCATCATGTGGGCATTGGTCTATTTTTTATTGCCCGAAGTTGAACCCGAGTATAAAGGCACCTACAAAAACCTGATGCTATCTATGGTGCATTTAATTAAGGAAGAACCCCGGCTGCGCTTAGCTTCTTTGCGCGGTGCCCTGTGCTTTGCCTGCTTCAGCGCTTTTTGGAGCACACTTACCTTTTTATTAAAGCAAAATTTTGATTTGGGTAGTGACGTTGCCGGCCTTTTTGGTTTAGTGGGCGCCTTTGGTGCTTTGGCTGTCGGCGCTATGGGGCGGCTGAGTGACAAAATGGATCCCTACCATTTATCAACTTTTACATTAGCGCTGGTTATTATATCTTTCGTGGTTTTCGCCTTTTCTGGCCACAGCATGGCGGGTTTAATTATAGGCGTTGTTTTGATGGACATGGGTGTGCAGGCTACCCATATATCAAACCAGGCCATCATTTTTGCTACCAACCCCGAAGCGCGCAACCGGATCAATACCATCTATATGGTTACTTATTTTGTTGGCGGCGCGCTGGGCACGTTTATAGCAACCCAGTTATGGCACAATTATCAGTGGAACGGTGTATGTATCCTGGGGATAGCCTTATCGGCCATTGCACTACTCATGCACCTGCTTAACCGCAAAAAGATACAGCATAAGGCTACAACTGTACAGTCTTAAGTACTGTATATAAAAACAGCGTTCTGTTTTTATATACACTTTTCCTGCGCTCCTTATTTTTATTTCATTGATTCAAAATGCTTACTTACAGCATTTTACACACTATTGTAAATTATTTCTGATTTGCGGATGACTTTTTTTCATCGGTTATTAAAGTTTGGCATTTGTTTGGAACAGTACTTATCAACCATCAGTCAATTGTTATGATCGTTGAAAAGAAAAAACCGGAAGAGACAAAAGAAAAGGAATGGGAGAATCCCGTGGATCCTACAAAGTCTACCGACGAACGCGACAAAGAGCAAATACTTAGACAGTATAAAGAAGCGAAGCGCCGGCACGACAACCTGACAGAAGATGATGATAACGAAACTAAAAAAGAGCATTAAAATATTTAAAGCATACATTATGAAAATCAACAATCAAAAACCAGCAGTAAGTAAAATAGTAGCCAAGTTTGACAACCAGTTAAGAGAGATCATAATGAATGATCTGAGAATGCTGAAAACCGCAAAAAATCAATTTTTAAAAGTGATAACAAACGAGCAACTATCTGTTGCATAACCATAAAAACATTCACCCCCTTAAAGACATCTACCTATGAAAACTTCACAAAAACCGGCAACCAGCAAACTACTTATCCGTTACGACAACGAATTAAAAAACATGTTAATGGAAGACCTAAAAGCTTTCAAAGAAAGAGGTCAGTTTACAAGCAACAACCAGGTCGCTGCACAACAAGCAGCCTGATCATCATATACACATCTACCTATAAAAATCTACTTACCTATGAAAACGATAGAGCCCGGCAAATTGCGGGGCTTTATTTTTTTGCAGGTTTTTGCGCCGGGACTCACCCTGACTACGCTCCGCTTGCCGGCCCTCTCTTCCGCAAGCGGGAAAGAGGGCAATAAAAAAATACAAAGTGATGAGCCGTAGGCTTTATCACTTTGTAGAAAAAATAATGAATAATGTCTTTGCCTCGTCGAGCAATGTCATTAAGTTAAGAGATATCAAATGCGCCGTAGGTGCAAAACATCGGTAGGAAAAGTTAAGTTATAGCGTGCCATCAGGTACGCAACTTCGCAAGTTTCGTACCTGACGGCACGAATTTTTCGGTTGCTTTTTGTGCTACCGACCTTTAACACCTACGGTGTTTCTTAGCTTAATGACATTGCTCGTCGAGGCTACCCAATTGACAAAATGACCGTAATTATTCACTATTAACCGAAATGGTGATAAAGGGAAGCCATCTACGGGGCTTAGGTTTCTCGAATTTACTTAGCTATAAAGGGGTAGACCCGATGGGTCAAGAAATGAAGAATAAAAGATATATATTAACGGTGACTGCAAAAGGAGAAGTCTTCCAAAAATTCTCTTTTCGCCAAAAGCAAAGAGTGTGTGGTCGAGCGAAGCGAATACCGGGTGAGTAATCACCACAAATCCCGCTGTTACCCTACAAATCTCCTTCTATCCTTGTTTTAAGATATTTACGGATAGGTACATCAACAAAAGTCATGATCAGCCACGCAAACACAATTAACAACACTACGGATACAGGAATAACAACCTGCAATTGGCTTATTGTGGGTTTACATTTTTCCATATAGCTGAAAAATATCCATATGAAAGGATAATGTACCATATACAGCGGATAGGATAACTCGCCCGAGAATTTGCAGATCCGGGTAAAGGCCGGCCTTAAGGTTGCGCCCGCTCCCAGCGACACTAAAAACGGCAGTACAAATATTATGATCAGTGGTTCTGAGATAAAATTCCATTTGTTGGAATAAGGCGATGTCAATACGGCCAACAGCAAAATACTTACTGATAAAAACCCAAGCCGTGTTTTGATGATCCAGCCTAACCTGTAAACCAGCATCCCCGCCAGGAAAGAATACAATACTCGGATGCCGCCGGCAGATATATTACTACCACCCCAGCCGCCGGCTATGCTGCCTGATCTTTTGGTTTCGTAGCAAATTAGTACGGCACCAATTGCAACCAGCACCCAAAGTATTTTATTACGCAGTTTAACTAAAACAAGCGCGTAAAATATATTGGCGATATATTCCCAAAACAGCGACCAGCTTGGCGGATTAAGGTGGAACAAGTTGAAGTACCGCTCGCGGATAATAGGATACGGGATCATAAAACAGGAAGTAATAAACAGTAAAAAAGCCTTGCCGGAGCCATAAATGGTGTACAGGTTACTAAACGGATCGAACATCCAACATAACAAACCTATTATTGAACCAATAATAACCAACGGGTGCAGGCGGATAAGCCGCAGTTTAAAGAAGGTTGAAAAACCTATTTCCTTTAGTCTGCCGTCATAAGCGTAAGCTATTACAAAACCCGAAAGGCAGAAAAAGAAATCGACCGCCAGGAAAGCATGGCCGACAAAGTTTTTCTCGTAGTCGGGCTGGGCGATCTCCATAAAGTGAAATATCACTACAGATACCGCGGCTATCCCACGCAGGCCATCTAAGATCTGGAAATGTTGTCTGGTTTTTAAAAGGCTGGCATCAGGCGTAGTACTCATTCGTGTTTTATTGGAGGCACAATGATACTGATTTAGCGGTTTCAGCACAAACCAAAAGCAAAGGAGGCGCAAAGTATTGCGCCTGTACGGGGATAAAGAGTTTCGTAAAAAATTAAAATTTCGTATCTTTGTTAACCTTGGCACGGCCTCT